>JBBSSC010000001.1:0-21808 GCA_038242465.1 Propionibacteriales bacterium
ATGTGGCCCGCACCCTGCTCGCGCAGCGACTCCACGAGGTACTCGAAGTACTCGACGTGGCCGCCCTGGTAGGACGAGACCGCAATGCCCTGGACGTCTTCCTCGATCGCGGCGTCGACGACTTCCTTGACCGATCGGTTGTGTCCGAGGTGAATGACCTCGGCACCCTGCGATTGGAAGATCCGGCGCATGATGTTGATCGAGGCGTCGTGGCCGTCGAACAGAGCCGATGCCGTGACGAACCGCACGGGGTGGGTCGGGACGTGCAGATCGGGAGTGCTCATGGGTCCTCTGTCCTGGGCGACGACGTATTACTAGGATCTAAAATAGTCGCACGTCCAAGTAAATACTAGTGCGGGGACCTACCGACCCGAACGAGACAGCACCCGGCCGAGGGCATCGGCCGATCGGCCGGGGCTCCACAGGTAGCCCTGCCCGAACTGGCAGCCGAGCCCTTGGAGCGCGGCGAGCTGTTCGGCCGTCTCGATGCCTTCTGCGACGGTCTCGATGCCAAAGGCCTGTGCGAGGTCGATGACGCTGCGGACGATTGCGCTGTCATCGCCGTTGAGCCCCAGCCCGGCCACGAACGTTCGATCGACCTTGAGCAGGTCGACCGGGAAGCGCTTGAGGTAGACCAGCGATGAGTAGCCCGTGCCGAAGTCGTCGATCGCGAGGCGAACGCCGAGGCCTTTGAGCTCGTGCATGACCCGTAGCGCCGACTCGACATCGTCCATCAGAGCGCTCTCGGTGACCTCGAGCGTCAGGGCGGTCGGCGACAGGCCAGACTCGTCGAGTGCCTGCTTGACCGAGTCGACCAGTCCGGCGTCCTCGCTGAGCTGGCGGCCCGAGACGTTGACCGCGAGGTTCATGGGCGAGCGACCGTTCTCGGCGCGCTCCCACGCCGCACCTTGCAGGCAGGCCTGCTGCATGACCCACGCGCCCATCGGCACGATGAGTCCGGTGCGCTCCGCGAACGGGATGAACTCGTCGGGGGAGACCATGCCGCGGGTGGGATGTTCCCAGCGCAGTAGCGCCTCGACGCCGACAACTTGTTGATCGTCGATGCGAACGACGGGTTGGTAGACGAGCCGCAGCTCGTCGCCCGCCGTCGCGTGGCGCAGATCGGACAACAGGGCGAGCCGGGCGGCCGCGACGGTCTTAAGGTTCTCGTCAAAGACCTCGATGACGTTGGGGCCTTGCCGCTTGGCCTTGTGCATCGCCTCGTCGGCATCGCGAAGCAGCGTGTCGGAGCTGACGGCGTCGTCGCTGCCGGCGACAGCGATGCCGATGCTGACCGTGAGATCGAGGTTCTCGCCGTCGATCGGCATGGGTGCGTCCAGCGCCGACCGCACCTGGGCTGCGGTGAGCATCGCCTGCTCCATGTCGGCGACCCCCTCGCAGAAGACGACGAACTCGTCACCGCCGATGCGCGCCACGGTGTCTTGCGGGCGTACCGCGGAGCGCAGGCGATCGGCGATGGTTCGGAGCACGTTGTCGCCCAGCTGGTGACCGTGGGCGTCGTTGACGTTCTTGAAGCCGTCGACATCGCAGAACAGCAGCACGGTAAGCCGGCGGTCGACGGCCCGACGATCCAGCGCGTGATCGATGCGGTCGATGAGCAAGGTCCGATTGGGCAGCCCTGTGAGCGTGTCGTGCGCGGCCAGATGCACCAGATTGGCCTCGGCGGCGCGCTCGCCGGTCAGGTCGGTGAACGTCAGGCATGTGATGAGGCCGTCGTTGGTCGCGAGGCTCGACGCGCCGAGTAGCACCGGGACGGTCCTGTGGTCGGCGGACAGCAAGGCCACCTCGACGGAGCTGGCCGAATGCTCCGAACCGATCAGGGCCTCGAGCCGGTTACGGCTGATGGGGGCGATGAGGCCTGTGGCGAGTTGGCCTACGATCTGCGGGCAGGTCGATCCGACCAGGGTCGCGAGTGCCTGGTTCGCGAACAGGACGACTCCGTCAGACGAGACCGTCGCGGCACCGTCGGGCATGCTCTCGACGAAGTTGCGGTACGTCTGGTCTGCAGTTCCGAGGGTAAGCAGTTTCGGCGTCCCGGCGTCCTGCCCGACGATCAAGGCGTCTACCTCACCGTTGCGGATCGCCCGGAGCGTTTCTTCTGAGCGGGCAAGCCGTGCATTAGCCTCTTCGAGCTCGACCAGGAGCTCGGCCACTGTCGGGTTCACCGATCGAGTCCTCCGTGTGTTTCGGTGTCGGCGTGGATGTCCAGAGCGCTCAGCACTCGTGCGGTGTTCGACATGTCTCCGACGAGCGTACGGCTCGGCAGGGGCAGCACCCTGATCAGCGTGGGCGCGGCGACGATGTCGTATGACGACATCAGGTTGGCATCGCGATTGACATCGATGACCTGCAGCTCGTATCGGCCCACGAGATGACTCTCGCACAGCGCACGGACGTTGCGGATGGCACGCATCGACAGATCGGATGCTCCCGTGACGAACAGCAACAGGCTGTAGTGCGCATCGGCGGTCGCCGCGAGCTGCGACTCGAATCGGGCAAGGGTGTCGTCGTTGTCGTCGTCGATCATGACGCGGCCGTTGCTTGCAGTTGTAGCCCTGCCAGCACCCGCTTGGTGTTTGATAGGTCCCCGATAACGGTGCACACAGGGTCAGGCTGGCGCCTGACGAGCGTCGGGATCGCGATGATGCCGTCCTCGCTGGCCAGCTCGGGAGTCACGAGGAGGTCGACTATCTCGATCCGGTACGGCTCACCGAGATGGTTCGCGCACAGGTCGCGAAGGTTCGCGAATGCCGTCAGCGATGCGGGGGCCTCGCCGGCGACGTAGAGCCGTAGCTGCCAGATCTCACGATCGGTCGTCACGCCAGGACCCGCGTCGTGTGATGGACGTCGGAGACGTTGAGGCCAGTAGCGCTGATCTCGAATCCGCGAATGTCGTGGGTGTGAGCCATACCGCGAGACTTGAGGACATACAGCACGCGGTGGCGGGTGCCGTCGCCTTCCGCGAGCTTGAGCATGACCCAGGTGTCGATCAGCGAGCCGATCTGCTGCTCGGTGTTGTCAGCGTCCCGCATCGTGTTGAGGCTGGTGAAGACTGCTGTGACGCCGCTGCTCTTGAGAAAGTCGACCTGTCTGGTCAGCATCTCGAAGACCTCCTCGCCGCCGCCGGAGTGCACGAGGTCGGAGATCGGGTCGAGCACGACGACATCGGGCTGGAAGTCCGAGACGAGTGTCTGCATCGACGCGAGATGGGCCTCGAGGCCCAGGAGGCTCGGGCGGACGCAGCGGAACTGGAGCAGGCCTTTGTCGACCCAGCCAGCCAGATCGATGCCGACCGAGGCCATGTTGCGCACGATCTGCGCCTCGGACTCCTCGAATGCGAAGTACAGCGCGCGCTCGCCGCGCTCGCAGGCCGCAGCGCAGAACTGCGCCACGATGGTCGACTTGCCGGTGCCAGCGGCACCGCTGATCAACACCGAGCTGCCACGGTAGAGCCCTTCGCCGCCGAGCATGTCGTCGATGCCCTCGACGCCGGTCGACACGCGTTCGCGCGAGGCCGCATGTTGCAGGCCGATCGAGGTGATCGGCAGCACGGACACGCCGTTGGCGCCGATCAGAAACGGATACTCGTTGGTGCCGTGCAGCGTTCCTCGATACTTCAGGACGCGTAGTCGCCGGGTCGATGTCTGCTCGCTGACGCGGTGGTCGAGGACGATGACACAGTCGGAGACGTACTCCTCGATGCCGTACCTCGTCAGCGTCCCATCGCCGCGTTCGCCCGTCACGATCGCCGTGACGCCGCGCTCCTTGAGCCACGTGAACAGCTTGCCGAGCTCGGCGCGGAGAGTCGCGGTGTTGTCGAACGCGCCGAACAGCGTCTCGATCGTGTCGAGCACGACACGGGTCGCCCCGACCCTGTCGATCGCAGCACCGAGCCGGATGAACAGCGCGCTGAGATCCCACGAACCGGTCTCGGTGAGGTCACCCGCGTTGAGCTTGATGTGCTCCATCGCGAGCAGCTTGTCGTCCTGCAGCTGCTGCAGGTCGAAGCCCATCGAGGCGACGTTCTCGACGAGCTCGTCGACGGTCTCCTCGAAGGCCACGAACACGCCGGGCTCGCCCAGCTCGGTGATGCCGCGGATCAGGAACTCGATGGCGAGGAGCGTCTTGCCGCAGCCCGCCGGGCCGCAGACCAGGGTCGTTCGGCCTCGAGGGAGTCCGCCGCCGGTGACTTCGTCGAGGCCGCTGATGCCGGTCGCGGCCTTGCTGAGCGTGCGGCGTTGGTGCTCGATCGGCGAGTCGACAGCCGGGATGGGGGGTGCGGACATGTGAGGCACTACTTCCGCTTGGTGCGCTGGCCAGGGCCGCGCGAGATACCAGAGGTTAGCAGTCATCGTGTCGCCCGAGGCGAGTTCGGGGAGCGCGGGCCCGTCCCCTCTACGATGGGCCCATGCCCGCAGACGCCAAGCTGCCTTTCGACCCGATCGAACGTGCAGGTCAGATCTGGTCGCGCCACATCGGAGATCCGACGTCGATGCGACTGGCCACCTCGATCATGCGTACCCAACAGCTCATCAGCTCCGAGCTCGACGCCGTCCTCAAGCCGCTCGGCATCACATTCGCGCGCTACGAGGTGCTGCAGCTCATCTCGTTCAGCGCCGCCGGGCGGTTGCCGCTCAGCAAGATCGGTGAGCGACTCATGGTGCATCCGACCTCGGTGACCAATGCGATGGACCGGCTCGAGTCGCAGCGCCTCGTTCGCCGAGTCGCCGACGACAAGGACCGTCGTCGGACCTTCGCCGAGCTGACCGAGGAGGGCGAGCGCGTCCTGAAGGAGGCGACCGTCGCGATCACGGCGATCGACTTCGCGATCGCGGGCCTCAGCGCCGAGCAGCAGGACCAGACCTACGAGCTCCTCCGCGCACTCCGATCCGCAGCCGGCGACTTCGCCTAGCCCCCGCGATTGTTTACCACGCTGGCTGGGCAAAGCCCGTCCAGGCGGGGAAAAGGTCCCGCGCCCGACCGCGGCTTTCCCTGCCAGCGTGGTAAACAATCGCGGGCAGGGCAGGATGACGAAGGCCCCCGTCCGGATGGGACGAGGGCCAACGGATGATGCAGGTGGAGCTTAGATCTTGCCGGTCTTGCTCGTCAGGAAGCGCTCCTGCGTCGAGGTCCGCGGCGTGTAGAGGCGGTAACGGTACTTCTTGTTCAGCTTGGTGCTGTACGTACCGTTGCCCGACTTGTTCAGCTTGATCGTCTTCTTGGTCTTCCACTTGCCGCCCTTGAGCTGCTGCAGCTTGACCCGCTTGACCGAGACGTACTTGCCGTTCGAGGGATTGACGACCTTGATCTGACGTGCGCTGAAGCTGATCTTGCTGTTGCGACGCTTGATCTTCAGGGCGTAGCCGTCTCCGCGCGTCGTCTTGACCTGCTTGCGCGCGTAGAACACGTTGCTGAGGTATC
This sequence comes from Propionibacteriales bacterium, assembly GCA_038242465.1. Taxonomy (GTDB): domain Bacteria; phylum Actinomycetota; class Actinomycetes; order Propionibacteriales; family Nocardioidaceae; genus Aeromicrobium. The sequence continues at coordinate 5,443 of JBBSSC010000001.1, forward strand.
CGCTGATGTTGACCTGCACTTTGCCGGAGCCCCAGGCGCGCGGAATGTCGATCGCGATCGAGCCTGCAGTGGTCTGGCTGAAGAGCACGGGCACAGCGCCCTTGGCGCGGCCGTTGATCGTGACGGATGCCGCGGCGCCGCCCGGACCCGAGAATGCGCCGGTGCCGACGAAGCGGGTAGCGCCTGCCGATGTGATGACGCCGGAACCGAAGCGGGCGGGGCCGACGGGAACGGCGGCGGCATCGACGGAGCTGGTCGTGAAGCTTGCGGATGCCGGTGCCGCGGGCGATGCGGCGGCGGTCGTGGTCTGAGCGGAGACCGGACCGGCGCCCAGGCTCAGGGCGAGTGCGGATGCCGTGATGACGGCACCCACGCGTCCGATGGACGAAATGCGCATAAAAATCCCCCGGGGATGTGAAGTACGTGAAGAAAACACCATTCTCCCACAGTCCGCCGCAGCCGCAGAGCGACGGCGAAGGCCCCCGCCCGGGTGGGCGAGGGCCTCAGCTGTGGCTCAGGAGCTGGGCGTCAGATCTTGATGCGACCCGTAGAGCCGCCGGAGTACAGGTTGGTCGTCTTGATGACCAGGCGGTAATTCCGCTTCTTCCTGTCGGACTTCTTGAACGTCTTGGTGCCGTTGGACTTGAGGTTGAGACGCTTCAGCGTCCTCCACTTGCCGCCCTTCTGGACCTCGACCGATGCCTTGCGGATACCGACCGCGACGCCGCGATTGTCGATGTAGCGAGCCTTGATCTTGAAGGTGAGCTTCTTGCCCCGCTTGGCGATGCGGATGTTGTCGTAGCGCGACTCGACGCCGTAGCGGACGTTGACCGGGTTGGAACCACCGGCGACCGGCTGGTTGCCGTAGTCCGTGAGGTTGGTCAGCGTGAGGATGCCGGCGCCCCAGGACTGCTGGTAGGTGAAGCCGCTGGTGAAGACCGGCACTCCGGAAGCAACCGGAACGCCGTTGACGTTGACAGTGGCCTTGACGGCGGTGAGGTTAGCGCGCGACGTAGTCAGCGTGACAGGAACGCTGTTGGTCGAGGCACCCTTGTAGCTGCTGAGCGTGATGTGTTGCAGCGCGATGGTGGCTGAGTCGCCGGGTGCGGCGGTCACGGCGGTGGCGCCACCCGCGACGAGAGCGGTGGATGCGACGGTGATCGCGGCGAAGCGCAACAGTGTTTTCATGCGGGTGGTTCCCCCTGGAGAAGTGATGACGTCTTACGCACATCTAACCAGAAATTTCAAGGTCCGCAGACAAGCCTTCTCCCCGATGGCGGGCAATTCACGCTGCCTGGTCAGTCGACGAGCATCGCCGCATTCAGCGTCTCCTCGGGCACGCCGAAGCCCTCGATCAGCGTCAACGTGTGGGGGCGGAGCTTGTCGAGCAGGCCGTTGACGAGCGAGGTGACGGTCTTCGCGCGGGTGTCGGAGAGGCGGTTGTGGCCCATGAACCAGGCGAGGTCCTCCTCGATCGCGGTCAGGGCGTACAGCGAGCAGACATCGCGCAGAAGATCTTGTGCTGCGGGGTCCTCGCATCGCGCGATGCCGGCGGTGAACGCCTCCAGGATGATGCGCTCGATGTGCACTCGACCCGCACGGATGACGTGATCCTGTGCCGCGTTGAAGACTTCGAATGCCTCGACCGGATCTTTGCCGGCCCGACGTAGACGGCGTGCAGCAGTCTCGAGCACATGCTGTTCGCGATCTTCGAAAAGGCTGAGCTGGGTGCCGCGGTCGAGCAGGTCGTGATCGTCATCGCTGTTGCCCGGGCGGGCATCGATGAGTCGTTGGATCAGTTGCGAGGCGGCGGTGCGCTCCTTGACGACGTCGGCGACCGTGCCCGCCGCGAAGCGGACCAGGCCCACGGGGTCGAGCCCGCCCACCTCTTGGGCGTATGACGTCAGTAGTTCCTTGGCGACGAGTTGAAAAAGGACGTGATTGTCACCCTCGAAGGTCGTGAAGACATCGGTGTCGCCCTTGAGCGTCGTGAGTCGGTTCTCGGCGAGGTAGCCGGCGCCGCCGCATGCCTCCCGGGCCTCTTGGATGGCCTTGGTGGCATGCCAGGTCTGGGCAGCCTTGAGTCCTGCGGCGCGGCTCTCGAGCTCGCGCTGCTGGTGTGCCGGCGGCGGCTCCTCGGCGCGCTGGACGCGGTCCATACGGGCCACGAGCTGATTCTGCGCGAATCGCATCGCATATGACTTGGCGATGAGGGGGAGCAGGCGGCGCTGGTGCATCCGGTAGTCCATGAGGAGCACTTCGTGCTCGGCATCGGGGCCGAATTGGCGCCGCTTGAGCGCGTAACGACCGGCGATGCTGAGGGCGACCTCGGTCGCGGCGCTGGCCGATCCGCCGACACTGACGCGGCCGCGGATCAGCGTTCCCAGCATCGTGAAGAAGCGGGCGTTGGAGCTTTCGATGGGCGAGGAGTAGGTGCCTTCCTCGTCGACCTGGCCGTACTTGTTGAGTAGGTTCGCGCGGGGGATGCGGACGTTGTCGAACACGATGCGACCGTTATCGACGGCGCCGAGCCCGCCCTTGTGTAGATCGTCAGACGTCGTGATGCCTGGCAGATCGTTGCCCTCGCCATCGCGCAGCGGCACGACGAAGCAGTGGACGCCGTGGCTCTCGCCCTGAGTCACGAGCTGGGCGAAGACCGCCGCGACCTGGGCGTGGGCTGCTGCGCCGCCGATGTAGTCCTTGCGGGCAGACGGGGTAGGCGAGTGGACCACAAACTCTTGGGCCTTAGGGTCGTATGTCGCGGTGGTCTCGAGGCTCTGGACGTCGCTACCGTGCCCTGTCTCGGTCATTGCGAAACAGCCGAGGATATCGAGGTTGATCAGTCCGGGAATGTACTTACGGTGATGATCTTCGGTGCCGAGATTCTCGATCGCCCCGCCGAACAGGCCCCATTGGACGCCCGCTTTGACCATCAGCGACAGATCGAACTGAGCCAGCATCTCGATGCCCGTCACGGCCATGCCGGGATCACCCGTGCCGCCGCTGGCGACCTTGAAGCCGGCCGCGGGGATACCGGTCGGCACGAGCTTCTTCATCTGCCCGAGCACGCGTTCGCGAGCTTCAGCAAGGGTTAGGTCGTGGTCGTAGGAAAGATCGAAACCTGCGAGCTCCTTGCGGGACTGCTCCCTGACGTGGCGCCATTTGCCGTCGAGTGAGATGCGGAGTTCGTCGCTGAGCGTCATGCTGCAACCGTACCGGCGGGACCCGTCAGTGGCAGGTCGGAAGCGGGGTCGGCATCCGTCGAAAGGGCCACCATGTTCGCGACTCCAGACCTGTGTGATGAGCATCCCGACGGGGTGCGCGTGCTGGCGCCGATACTCCGGACGTTCGGCGGCGGCTCGGGCTCCAAGGCGCTCCTCGGCGACATTTTGGCCCAGACCGCGGCCGACAACGGGTGGGCAGGTCTGGTGATCCACGGCGCGGTGCGAGACGTCGAGATCCAGCGCACGATCGATCTCGGGGTGCAGGCCGTGGCGGCCATCCCGTTGCGGACCGAGAAGCTCGGCTGCGCAGGACATCTTGCAGGAGACATTCCTGACCGCATGGGACAAGCGCGGGTCGATCAGGCTCGTGGAGGGCTCGGCGTTGCCGTGGCTTCTGACCACGTGTCGAAATCACGCTCGCAACCATGCTCGACGCGAGCGGCGGTGGTGCGAGCTCTTGGAGCTGCGCGAGGAGTCGCTCTCAACCGATCCGATCGATGGAGAGGCCGCATCGGAGCTGCAATGGGCGCTCGAAGCCGTTGCCGGGCTGCCCGATGGCGAACGGACCGTGACCGAGCTGTGTCTCCTCCAGGGGCTCAGCTACCGAGAGGCCGGCGAGGCGCTCGGCCTCTCGGATGCGGCGGTCGGCAAACGGCTGCAACGTGCGCGTGCACGGCTGAGAGAGGGGACGGACGGATGACTGGATTTCGGGAGCGGCCCTCGGATGCGGAGGTCGCGGCATGGGTCTCGAGCGTTCGCGGCCCTGTGCTCGCCCATACGGCTGCGCGTCGGTGGTGGAAGGTCAAGCGATCCTTGGTGGTCGGATCCGTCGTGGGAGCGGTGGCTGTGGGCGGCCTCGCATATGCGACGTCGGAGCATACGCGGACTCCAGAGCCGCCTGCGACCGTCCAGGGCGACAGCGTCATCGAGATCGGTCGGCCCGCCCTGGGTGACAAGTGGCTCAATCTGTCGATCAGCTACCGGTGCAAGCCGGGCGAGGGCTTCGACCTGCGAGACGACGGTCGCCGACTGGCATGGGCTGACTGCGACCTTCAGTCGTTCCCGGACGAGGACGATCCCACCAAGCTCATCCCTGGCCCAGGCGGCATTCAGAAGAGCGTTCCTGTGGAGGAGGTGCGGGGAACCAAGTTGATCCTCGAGAGCACGCTGACGGATGCCGCCATCGTCAAGGCAGAGTTCGGCTCGACCTCGGCGATGTCGCGACCCGAGGCGGTACCACCGAACGGCCCGGACGGGGAGCCCGATTGGGTCATCCCGACCTACCCGGTCAACGAGTACGGGCTCACCGTGGGCCAGATCCTCATGGATGTCCCCGAGTCCGCTTTCCCGGATCTGATTCCATTCGAGCTCGACGGCCGGGAGGTTTACGTGCTGAAGCGCACGTTCATCATCGAGCTTCCGGCCCGGCCGGGCGAGTTCTCGATGGAGCAGATCGATCGCCATCGCGGGATACGGCGAGATGGACGCGGGCGTGAGCAGTTCAAAGCCTATAAGGCAGATGGCAAGACACTCGCGGGATGGGTTGAGCCGGAGCTCCAACGTGTGAGGTGCAGCGCCTGCTGACTCAGAATATTCGAACATGTGTTCGACAATGTCGGAGTTCTGGGGTAGGCTGGAACCAGCGTCGATCATCGTGGTCGGGTTTTTACTTACACGCATCCTGCGTCTCGAAACCTTCTAACGCTCACCGGTTCACCACCCCCAGGATGCGTATGTCTACCGTTTTCGCCGAAGAGCTCCCTCACCCGCTGGCCGGTGGGGTCGCAGCACTCGAAGACGCGTTGGATCGGATGCCGATCAGCGGGTGGGCAGGTCTCGAACCGGGCGTGGTGCGGGGCCTGGCCGAGCGGCTCATGCGGGTCGAAGCCAGAGTCAAAGCCCAGCTGATGGCCGCCACCCGAGTGCTGGACCAGTCCGGTGCCGCGAAAGCCGCCGGTGCCGCGTCCACGGGCGCGTTGCTCGCCGGATCATTCGGCGGCGACCGCCGCGCTGGCGATGCGTTGGTCAACCAGGCCAAAGCCCTCGAGGCCGCACCGGCGACCGAGACAGCATTGGCGGCCGGTCAGATCGGTGCCGCGCAGGCAGCTGTCATCGCCGGCGCCGTCGCCGATCTGCCCGATGACACCACCGCCGAGCAGAAACAAGCCTGTGAAGACACGCTCATCGGTGAGGCCGACAAGTACAGCCTGAAGGACCTGCGGAACCGGTCCAGGCGCATCACCGACCAGTTCACACCCCAACCCGACGTCGACAAGGTCGAGAACGAGTCGTTGGACAAGCGTGAGGCTGCGGCGTGGAAGCGGTCGGAGTTCTGGATGGCCAATGACGGCGACGGCACCGTCCGCGGCGGATTCCGGATCCCCGAAGCCCAAGCCGACCAGCTCCTCGCCGCGATCCGCGCCCTGTCCGCCCCCAAACGCGACCACCTCCGCGATCACCCCGGCGCCGCCAGCACCCCAGACGACCCAGCCAGTGAGTCGGTCTATGACCGCGACCTCGAATACCGCACCAGGCTCGGGATGGGATTCGCCGAAATGTGCTCCCGCATCCCCACCGACCTACTCTCGGCCCGCAGCGGCTTCGGCGCCACCCTGATGGTCCACCTCGACCTCAAAACCCTCATCGACGGCATCGCGGCCGGCACCCTGTCCGGCGGCACCCGCGTCTCGGCCTCCCAGATCCGACTGATGGCCTGCAACGCCGGCATCATCCCCCAAATCTTCAATGGCAAAAGCCTGCCGATCGACCACGGGCACGAACAGCGGTTGTTCACCAAGACCCAGAAACAGGCCATGTCCGCCCGAGACGGCGGCTGCACCGCACCCGGCTGTGACCGGCCACCCGAAGAATGCGAAGCCCACCACTGGCGCATGCAATGGGCCCACGGCGGCACCACCACCCTCGCTGACGGGGTCCTGATCTGCCCCTTCCACCACCGACAAGCCCACAACACCACCTGGCAAGCACGCCAAACCGCTGACGGACACATCGAATGGAAACTCCCAGACAACAGCGCTTGGCAACGGAACGCTCGCTGGCGGCCGTGACCCAAGCTGCACAAGAGAGCTCTGCCCTGGTGTGGTCGGGCGCCCCGCCGCCGAGTGTTAGATTGCTGGAGCCGTTTGGCACAACTCAATACGCCCGCATGTGAGGGAAAGCCGGTCCAATTCCGGTGCTGACCCGCAACCGTAGGCCACCCATGGTGGCGAGCCGGAGCACCTGCTGCAGGCATGACCGATCCACGCTGTCGAGGAACACACGTGACGGGCCTCCGAGCCTTTCCGTGACGCAGCGGGAAGGACCATCATGAACAGAAGTGCCCTCCGACGCATCGGTGCGTCGCTCATCGCCCCCGCCATCGCGACCGGGATGCTCGTGGCCGCGCCATCGGCGCAGGCCGCGTCCAACTCCTATGCGTACTCTGCCGCTCGTTGGCTCAGCGATCAGGTGACCGGCGGGCTGGTCCACAATCCGAACTACGGCGGATTCGACGACTACGGCCTGACGATCGACGTCTTCTTCGCGCTCAAGGATCTCGACACGCGCTCGGGCGACCGCGCATCGATCATCTCTGCTCTGGCTACCAACGCGTCGGCCTACACGGGCAGCGGCGACACAGTTTACGCCGGTGCGACCGGAAAGCTGTCGAGCGCAGCTCAGGCGAGCGGTGTCGGCGGTCCTTTCGGTGGCGTCGACCTGATCGCGCAGGCCGAGGCGCTCGTCGCCGCCAGCGGCCGGGCCAGCGACACCTTCGACCCGGCCGACCAGTACGGGGCCGACTACTCCAACACGATCGGCCAGTCGTGGGTCGTCCGAGCGCTGGCAACGGCCGACAGCGAGCTCGCCGACAAGACCACGGAGTACCTGCTCAAGCAGCAGTGCAACGACGGCGCGTTCCGTAGCGCGATGCAGGATGCGTCCTGCACGACGGGTGCGGGCACGATCGACTCCACAGCCTTTGCGATCCAGGCGCTCGCCGTCGCCAAGGCTGAAGGACAGGCAGATCTGCAGGACGATATCGATGACGCGGTCAGCTGGTTGCTGAAGCAGCAAGCCGCGAACGGCTCGTTCCTCAATGACGACAGCGCCAACACCAACAGCACCGGACTCGCCGCCGCGACGCTCAAGAGCGTCGGGCAGACGGGAGCGGCCGGCAGCGCAGCATCGTGGATCGTGTCGCACCAGGTGACCGACGCAGTCGCCGAGGACACCCTGCTCGCCAACGAGCTCGGTGCCATCGCGTTCGACCTCGACGCCCTGAACCGTGGCAAGACCGGCGGAATCACCGACTCGACCCGCGATCAGTGGATCCGGGCCTCGGCGCAGGCCACGGTCGGAGTCAACGCGCAGCTCTCGACGGCGAAGTTCAACGTCACGGCTCCGACCGGATTCATCGCGAGCGGCAGCAACATTGCCGTCTCCGCGACGGGACTGGCACCGAATGAGAAGTTCGCCGCTGTGGTCTCCGGAGGAGAGACCGTTCAGGGAACCGCCAATGCGTCCGGTGTCGCGACGGCCTCGGTCAGGCTGCCGGGCGGCACGGCCACCCGCACCGTCACGATCGACGGTGCACGGTCCACTCGTACCGGCGTCCAGTCGGTCAAGGTACTCGGAGCCAAGAAGCTCTCGCTCTCGCTCGGCAAGTCGACGGTCAAGAAGGGCAAGAAGCAGACCGTGAAGCTCTCGGGCCTCGCCGCGGGCGAGCCGCTCAAGGTCTACGTCTCCGGCAAGCGGGTCAAGACGGCCAAGGCTTACTCCAACGGCAAGTACTCGCTGTCGGTCAAGGTGACGGGTAGGTCCGGCAAGAAGACCGTCAAGGTCGTCGGTGCCTTCACGAACCGCACTGCGTCCAAGAAGTTCAGGCTCAAATGAGACGTCTGACCGTGCTCCTCGCCGCGCTGCTGATGGGCAGCGCGGCGGGGGTCGCCGTCACCGCAACAACGGCGACGGCTGCGGCCTGCGTCCAGGGTGTCGGCGTCACGGTCGTCGTCAACAGCAGCGTCTCGTGTGACAGCAATGGCGGCGGGACTGCCGCAGAGAACTTCAAGGGTGCGGGGCACCGCCTGACCTACGTGCAACGCCAGCCCGGATTCGTGTGCCGGGTCGACGATGCGCCGTCATCGGCCAACTGCGTCAACACGCCGCCGGCTGATAGCTATTGGGGACTGTTCTGGTCCGATGGCACGTCCGGCACCTGGAAGTACGCCAGCCAAGGTGTGGGCGGGCTCTCCGTCCCGAAGGGCGGTTGGGTCGCCTTCGTGTTCCAGAACGGTGATGCGCGGACCCCGCCGAGCGTCAAGCCCGTGAGGGCAGCGGCTCCGAAGCCGACGACGCCGACCGCGAAGCCCAAACCCAAGGCCACCGCCAAGCCGAAGCAGACGACGCCGACCGTCAAGCCGAAGGCGGCCGTGACCAAGGCTGCTCCCCAGGTCGCCGGGAGCTCGCCGACTCCGAGCGCGTCGACGTCCACTCCGATTCCCACGGCGACCGTGACGACCAAGTCAGCGGAGCCGCTGCCGACACCGACCGCCGAGTCCAGCGCGGGCGCTGCGAAGGCCGAGCCCGAAGATCTGCCCGTCACCGCGGAGGAGGCCCAGCTGGCCAAGGCCTCTAATGACTCGGACGATGGCGGTTCTAGTGCTCTCGGCTTCATCGCAGGCGGCATAGCCGTGCTGCTGGTCGCCGGAATGGGTGTCACGCTGTGGCGTCGGCGGGCGGCGGGCGGTCCCTCATAGCGACTGTCCTGCCGCGAGACCTGCACCCAGGGGCCTGGTGGATCTGGTCCCTGGGTCTGGCGGCGGCGGTCTCGCTCATGACCAATCCGATCCTGATCGTGCTGGTCGTGCTGGTGGTGTGCTTCGTCGTGATCTCACGACGGACGGCCGCACCGTGGGCGATGTCGTTCCGTTTCTACCTGTACCTGGCGCTGCTGATCATCATGATTCGGGTCGTGTTCCGCATCCTGGTGGGCGGCGCAGGTAGTGGGCCGGTGCTGTTCTCCCTGCCCGAGATCCCGTTGCCAGATGTCGCGCGAGGCATCACGCTGCTGGGCCCCGTGCATCGTGACTCGTTGTTGGGCGGCCTGTACGACGGGATGCGCCTGGCCGCGATCGTGATCTGCATCGGCGGGGCCAACACGCTGGCCAATCCGAAGCGGTTGCTCAAATCGATGCCGCCCGCGCTGTACGAGGTGGGCACCGCGATCGTGGTCGCACTGTCGGTGTTCCCGCAGCTGGCCGAGAGCGTGCAGCGGGTCCGTCAAGCCCGTCGGCTGCGCGGAGATCCGGGCAAGGGCATCGGCTCGCTGCGCCGCATCATGGTGCCGGTGCTCGAAGATGCGCTGGAGCGGTCGATGAAGCTCGCCGCCGGCATGGATGCCCGCGGCTACGGACGGTCGGGCAAGGCCACCAAGCGAGCACGCTGGCTGACCGGGACGCTGATGCTGGCCGGGCTGACGGGCATCTGCGTCGGAACCTACGGATATCTGGACGCCACCGCACCGCGCTGGCTTGCCTGGCCCATGCTGCTGGCTGGAGTCGGCGTGGCTGCGATCGGCTTCGTCGTGGCGGGGCGGCGGGTCGAGCGCACCCGATACCGTCCCGATCGTTGGCGCGCCGGTGAGCTGGTGGCTGCCGGCTCGGGTGTTGCCGCGGCGATCGGGATCTTCACGATCGCCGACCGCGACCCCATGGTCATCACGCCACTGGTCGCGGACGTACCGGGGCTGACGACTGCGGCGCTGGTGGCTGTCATGGTCGGGGTCGTGCCGGCTTTCCTCACGCCCCCGCCGGTCCTCGATGTCATGGGCCAGGTGCAGCGATGATCGAGGTGCGCGGGCTCTCGTTCCGCTATGAGGGCGCGGCCGACTACACGCTGCGCGACGTCGACCTGAGCCTCGAAGAGGGCGAGCTCGTACTGGTCGCGGGTCGCACCGGATCGGGCAAGTCGACGCTGCTTGGCACATTCAACGGGCTGGTCCCGCACTTCAGCGGCGGCGAACTCGGTGGTGATGTGCTGCTGCAGGGCAAGTCGATCATCGGCCGCGCACCGCGCGAGCTCGCCGACCAGATCGGCTACGTCGGGCAAGATCCGCTCGCCGGATTCGTCAGCGACACCGTCGAGGAGGAACTCGCCTACGGCATGGAGCAGCTGGGCCTCGATGGTCAGACGATGCGCCGCCGGGTCGAGGAGACGCTCGATTTGCTGGGTCTTGCATCGTTGCGCTCCCGCCCCTTGCGGACTCTGTCGGGCGGCCAGCAGCAGCGCGTGGCAATCGGTGCGGTGTTGACGATGCATCCGCGCATCCTTGTGCTCGATGAACCCACCTCGGCGCTCGACCCCACAGCGGCCGAGGACGTCCTCGCTACGCTCGCGCGACTGGTCGACGATCTGGGGCTCACCGTCGTGCTGGCCGAGCACCGCATGGAGCGCGTCATCCCGTTCACCGACAGGCTCGTCCTGGTCGAGGAAGGTCTGGTGCGTGACGGCCCGCCCGCCGAGCTGTTGGTCGACTCGGCCGTCGCGCCGCCCGTCATCGAGCTTGGTCGACTCGCCGGCTGGTCGCCGCTGCCGCTGTCGGTGCGCGAGGCTCGTCGCGCCAAGGGTTCGTTAGGAATTCTGCCCGAGCCGGCAGCCGTGCCGCCGGTGCTGGGTCCGCCCGCGCTGACCGCCACGGGTGTAACGGTCGCTTACGGATCGCTGACCGCGGTCAACGACGTCGACCTCGCGGTCTTGGCCGGGCAGGTCGTCGCGCTGATGGGCCGAAACGGCTCTGGCAAGTCATCGTTATTGTGGGCGCTGCAGGGCACCGGCAAGCGGCATGCCGGGTCGGTGCTGGTCGACGGGCTGGATCCGCAGAAGCTGTCGAGCAGCGGCGCGCGCGAGCTGGTCGGCCTCGTGCCGCAGACCGCGAGTGATCTGCTCTATCTGGAGACCGTCGACCAGGAGTGCGCTGCTGCGGACGGCCAGGCCGGCGCTGTGTCGGGCACGTGCCGCGGCATCCTGGACCGGCTGGCGCCCGGCATCGGGGGCGATGCGCATCCGCGCGATCTGTCCGAGGGGCAGCGGCTGTCGCTCGTCCTGTCGATCGTGCTGACCGCCAAGCCCCGGGTCGTCGCGCTCGACGAGCCGACCCGAGGGCTCGACTACGTGGCCAAGCTCGAGCTCGCTGCCATCCTGCGCGAGATCACCACGCAGGGTCGAGCCGTGCTTGTCGCTAGTCACGATGTCGAGTTCATCGCCCAGATCGCCGATGAGTGCGTCGTGCTCGCCGACGGAGAGATCGTGTCGGCCGGGGTGACGGCCAGGGTGCTGGCGGAGTCGCCGGCCTTTGCGCCACAGGTCTCCAAGATCCTCGGCGCCGGCTGGCTGACGGTCGCGCAGGTTGAGGCGGCACAGATCAGCCGGGCGATGGGCTGATGCGCTCCGCCATCGAGCTGCGGCCCCGGTCGATCGCGGTGCTGACCATCGCCTCGATAGCCGGGCTGATGATGTTCATCTGGCCGCTGTTGCTGGTGCCGGAGCAAGGTGCCACAAGGGTCGACCAACCCTTCGTGTTCATGCTGTTGTTGCCCTTGGTGGTCGTGGTAGTCGTCGCGGAGATCTCTGAGGGCGGCATGGACTCCAAAGCGCTGGCGATGCTCGGGGTGCTGACCGCGATCAATGCCGCGATGCGAGCGCTCGGGGCCGGGACGGCCGGGCTCGAGCTCGTGTTCTTCCTGCTGATCCTGGCTGGGCGCGTGTTCGGTGCCGGATTCGGATACGTGCTGGGCTGCACATCGCTGTTTGCCTCCGCGCTGCTGACGTCAGGTGTCGGGCCGTGGCTGCCGTTCCAGATGCTCGCCTCGGCCTGGATCGGCCTCGGTGCCGGGCTGCTGCCGCGACGAGTGACTGGCAAGGCCGAGATCGCGATGCTGGTCGTTTACGGCATCGTCTGCTCGTACGCCTACGGTCTGCTGATGAATCTCTCGTCGTGGCCTTTCACGCTCGGCATCGAAGTGCCCGGTCACACGGGCGGCTTGTCGTACATCCCCGGTGCCGAGCTGTTCGACAATCTGCACCGGTTCTTGATCTACACGCTGCTGACGTCGACCGCTGGCTGGGACACCGGCCGAGCAATCGCCAATTCTGTTGCGATCCTGGTGCTTGGACCCGCCATACTGGCGACCCTGCGGCGGGCCGCGCGCAGGGCTCGATACGTGTCTGGGATGGCTCCCGTGAAATCATCGAGTCCAGATGCGGCGCTTTGACCCGATGACCGCTACGATGGTTGGTAGTTGCACGACGTTGGGCTGTACGAACGAATGATGTTCCATCACTGGTCTTGATTTCTTCTCGGTTAAATGTGTGTCGCGACGGCTGCTCGCGAAAGGCGCGAGTGGCAATTCGCAAGAAGGAGCAAGACATGGCTACAGGAACTGTCAAGTGGTTCAACGCTGACAAGGGCTTCGGATTCATCGCCCCCGACGACGGCAGCGAAGACGTTTTCGCGCACTTCTCGGCCATCGCGTCGAGCGGTTACCGCTCGCTGGACGAGAACCAGAAGGTCGAGTTTGACGTCGAGCAGGGCCAGAAGGGCCTGCAGGCGACGAACATTCGTCCTCTCTGATTTTCTCTAGCACCTGCTAGATCTTCAAAACCCCCGGAGCTTCGGCTCCGGGGGTTTTGTCATGCCCAGCCGCCCTGATGGGCGGTGCGGTGTGGACGCTAACGCACCGCCGTCCGCCCGATGATCGCGCGGGCCCCCGCCGCGAGGGCTGACGAAACCTGCTCCGGCGCGTGGCTGAGGTAGCCCGAGACCATGGCCCCGTCGCGCAGCATCATGAGCTGTTCAGCCTTGATCTCGGCGTCGGCGACGTCCAGAGCGGTGAGCAGCTCGGCTGCCTGAGAGATCAGCCAGCTGCGGTGTGCCGCGATGACAATGCGACCGGGATGAGTACTCTCGGGGAGCTCAGCGGCAGCATTGATGAAGGGGCAGCCGCGAAATCCCGGCGAGGTGGCGACCTGCCCGACCAAGCCGGCGTACCAGAGCAGGACGGCAGCTGGATCGTCTGCGAGCTCAGCACGTTTGGCCCCGACGACGGACTGCTCCTCCTGCGATCTCAGCGCGAGATAGGCCGCGACGAGATCGTTCTTAGTGGGGAAGTAGCGGTAGAACGTCACCTTCGAGACGTGGGCGGCAGCGATGAGCTTGTCGGCGCTGACAGCGCGGATGCCCTCGGAGTAGTAGTGCTGTGCCGCGGCATCGAGGATGCGTTCGCGCACGGGCTTCAGCTCGATGACGCTCATGGGTCCCGCCTTGTGGAGGTTGCTACTGCGTGCTTTGATGGGTGGACGTACTAGTTAGTATACATCTCTTCCAAGGAGCTAAGCCATGCCCGAGAGTATCGTCTACACCGCCGTCGCCACGTCCACCGGCGATGGCCGCAACGGTCACGTGCGCGCGAGCGACGGCCTCATAGACACAGATGTCCGCACACCGAAGGAGATGGGTGGCGCGGGTGGCGCGACCAATCCCGAGCAGCTGTTCGCGGCAGGTTATGCGGCGTGCTTCCACTCTGCTTTGAAGGCGACGAGCAAGGTGCACGGTGTCGATGTCGTCGATTCCGCCGTCACGGCCGAGGTCGGTATCGGCTCCGATGGCAAGGGCGGCTTCGAGCTGGCCGTGACGCTTCACGTCGAGATCGGTGGCGGCGTCTCGCAGGCCGATGCGGAGAAGGCCGTCGAGGTCGCGCACAAGGTGTGCCCGTATTCGAATGCGACGCGCGGCAACATTGAGGTCAAGCTCGAGGTCGAGACGGCCTGATCGGCCCGGGCCCGATCAGCTCCAGCTGCCGGCGTCAGCCCTGCCCAGTAGTACGGGCAGGGCTCGCCGCCATCTGTCGAGCAGCACCAGCTGGTGCCGGACGTCATCGGCCAACATCGTCGTCATGGTCGATCCGGTCAGCAGATCGATCGTGAACTGAACCAGGGTCGGAACACGCGGATCGGCATCTGCGACGAGGCTTGTCACGGCGCGGTGCACCGACTCGAACACCTCGCGCTCGATCGGCACGAGCGCATCGCGCAGATCGGGATCCGTGCGCGCCGCAACCCACAGTTCGAGCACGGCCAGGAACACGGGGCTCTGCAGGTCACCCCAGATCAGGTCGACCGCTGCGTCCCACCCGCCTGCCGTGCTGTGCTCGGCATGATCGGTTAGGACGAGGAGCCGCCGGGCCGCGACGTCCTCGACCACTGCGACGAGCAGCGATGCGCGGGTCGGGAAATGGTGCAGCAGCGTCCCGCGGGCGACTCCCGCACGCTCCTGGACGCGCGAGATCGTGGTTGCCGCGTAGCCCAGCTCGATCAGTGAGGCGAGCGTCGCTTCGAGGACGCGGGATCGGGTCGTTGCGGTGCGCTCCTGCTGGGAGCGGCGTGCGGTCGTCCCTGGCATGGGACCACGGTAGCGGTGGCCGGGGCGGTCGCGCCTTGTCAGATGGTGGCGAGTCGACCAGAATGACAGAAACAGTTCGATCGTACGGGAAGTTATATGAGCCTCAGCCCCCTCCGCCGCGCCCATCACCTCGTCGGCACCGCGCGTGCGCTCGCGTGCGTCGCAACCGGCCCCGAGACGCGGCGAGCCGTGCTGGGGTTGCTGCGACCTCGCGCCGCTGGTCAGACCACGGCCGCATCGATCACGATCGCGGAGCCGACGGGCGTCGCCGACTTCGGGCGACGCGGCTTCGCGATTGCGTCGTCGTCGCGCTCGGCCCTCGATCTCGCGGATGGGCTGCTCGATCTCGATCGCGTGCCGGAGTGGTTCTCGCTCCACGCGGCGTGGCGGGGTGATCCGCCCGGCCAGGTTGATGCAGGTGACACCTTCGCGCAGCAGATCCTGCTGATGGACATCCCGGCCGAGGTCCGCTGGACGGTCGAGTCCGCAGGCGCGACGGGCCTCGCGCTGCGGGGCACGGGGCCGATGGGCGTCGTTCTGGGCCTGTGGGTCACGGTCGCCGCCGATGGCTCGGGCTCGACCGTGCGACTCGACGTCGGCCTGGACGGCCCTCCGCTGCGCGGCCCGATCGGGATGACGGTGGTGCGCAGCATCGATGCCGCGCTCGCCGTATCAGTCTCTCGTCTGGCGGCGCTGGGCGCGTTGAGCGCCGGCTGGTCGGTGCGCGAAGAGCCCGTGCTGCACGAGGCATCCGGACGCCTGCTCGACCCGTGCACGCCGGTCATCGTGGGTGCCGGACAGCTCGTCCACCACGAACCGGTTCCGCAGGACGATCCTGTGGTGCTGGCTGCGAAGGCCCTGCGCGCGGCCGCCGCCGACAGCGGGGTCGGCGAGGCGCTGCTGCGTGCTGCCGACGCGGTGTACGCGGTGCCGAGCGCATCCTGGACTTACCGAGATCAGGCGGCCTTGATCGCCGAGGCAGTCGGGGCGACGCCCGACGAGCGCGTCCAGTCGACGCCCTACGGCGGCGACGGTTCGCAGCTATTGGTCAACGAGGCCGCGGCGGCGATCGCGGCGGGGCGCTCGCGCATCGTGCTCGTCGCGGGTGCCGAAGCAGGCGCGACCCTCGCGGCACTGCAGAAGGACGGCGTGACGCCGCAGTGGCCGACGCAGGACGAGGGCGCCGCCCCCGACCGGGTGGTCGGCGTCGATCGCATTGCGAACAGCGAGGCCGAGACGGCTGTCGGGCTGGGCGCTCCGATCTTCATGTACGCGCTGATGGAGTCGGCAGTGCGTCGACGTCGCGGGCTGGACGTCGCGACCCATCGGACAGCGATCGCGCGCCTGTGGTCGCGGATGTCGGCGATCGCGGCGGGCAATCCGAGTGCGTGGAGCCCCACCGAGCTCGACGCGCTCGACATCGCGACGGCATCGCTGAACAACCGAGCCGTGAGCGAGCCGTACAACAAGCTGCACTGCGCGAATCTGCAGGTGGATCTCGCGGCTGGCCTCGTGATCACGAGCGTCGCCGCTGCGGCGGCCGCGGGCGTGCCGCAGGACAAGTGGGTATTCGTCGTCGCGGGTGCCTCGGCCACGGATGAGTGGTTCGTGTCAGAGCGGGCCGACTTCTCGACGTCTCCGGCTATCCGGGCTGCGGGTCGTGCGGTGCTCGACCGGGCCGGCCTCA
>JBBSSC010000002.1:0-19549 GCA_038242465.1 Propionibacteriales bacterium
CTGCCGGGCCTGCTCTGGAAGCTCGTGCCGCGAGCATCGCTGGCGGATCTACCGGCCGAGCTGGGAGATCCCGTCGGGCTGTGGGCCTGGGAAGCGCTGCGCATCGAGGCGGGTGTGGTGCGCGTGGGTCTCGACACCGACGACAAGACGATTCCGAACGAAGCCGGGCTGCTCGGCATTGCGGTGCACCTCGACAAGGGTTGCTACCGCGGCCAAGAGACCGTCGCCCGCGTGCACACGCTCGGCCGGCCTCCGCGACGGCTCGTGCGCCTGTTGCTCGACGGATCCGTCGATCATCTGCCGCCGCACGGCTCCGACGTGATGCTCGGCGACAAGCGCGTCGGCTTCGTCGGCACCGCGGCCCGTCACCACGAGCTCGGGCCCATCGCTCTGGCCATGGTCAAGCGCAATGTCGCAGTCGATGCCGAGCTGCTGGCCGATGGCGTCGCCGCCGCCCAAGAAGTACTTGTCGATCCCGAGGCGGGCCTGCACTTCAGGCCGGTCCTGTCCTGATGGCCGACGACCAGCGGTTCACGATCCTCGCGGTCTGCACGGCCAATATCTGTCGGTCGCCCATGATCGAGCTGCTGCTGCACGCCTCGCTTGATCCCGATCGGTTCGAGGTGGCCAGCGGAGGCGTCCGTGGCTGGGATCGCAAGCCCATGGACGCATTCGCCGCCACCGAGCTGACGCGCCTCGGCTACTCGTCCGAGGCCTTCGTGTCGCAGCCGATCAGCTCTCGTCTGGTCGATTCCGCCGATCTGGTCCTCACCGCGACCCGTGAGCATCGTTCTGCGGTACTCGGGCTGAATCCGCGGGCACTTCGCCGCAGCTTCACGCTGGTCGAGTTCGCGGCGCTCACGGCTCTGGTCGACGGTGACGCACCAGCCGAGCTCGTGGCAGAGGCCGCTACGCGCCGCAGCCTCGCGCCGGCCGAAGCTGATATCCGCGATCCCTATCGTCGCGGGTCAGATGTCCATCGCGAGACAGCCGACCAGATCGCCGCTGCGGTCGCCACGATCAGCCGCCGTCTCAACGCGCTGGTGTCGGCCACACCCTGATTCACCACAGCTCGACCGGATCGGAGGATCTTGCTAAGTGCTGAGGTCGCCGTACAGCTCGGGACGTCGCCACTGAAGGTGGCCCGGGATTGTCCGATAGGGAGCAGGGACGATGAGTTCTTCTTTGGTGTTTCGCAAATAGCGCACACGGTCTAGGTCAAGCTCGGCCGTCAGAATGCCTGGCTGGCTTGACTGGGCGAGTACCCGCTCGGGGGAGCAGATCATGCCGATGCCTGAGCTCAATCCCGTACCGCCGGTGCCGTCGCCCAACTGATCGGCCACCGATTGGTCCATGAGGTTGACGAGCGTCGCGGTATACATGTGGTTCTCGATCGCGCGTGCCCTCACGAGGGTCTGCCATGTGTCGGTGTACGTCAGCTCGTCAATCAGTAGGCCGCTGGGGAAAAGACATACCTCCGCGCCCTTGAGCGCGAGGATGCGACTGATCTCAGGTAGGTGCACCTCGGAGCAGATCGAGATGGCGAGGGTTCCCCACGACATCTCGAACACCGGGAATTCGTCCGCCGCGACATAGTCGAAGTTCCACTCCGGCGTCTCACGGTAGATGTACGGGCCGACGGGGTGGGTGCGTCGGTACTCGCCGACATATTCGCCGTGCTCGTCGATTACGACGTGGGCGATGTTGTACGCGCCTTCCCGGGTCCTATCCGGCAGCGACGTGCCATAGGCGACAGCAACGGCATGTTCCTTGGCGGCAGCGCGGATGCGCTCGTCAACGTTGTAGCGGTTCCGTTCGGTGAACGGCCCAGGGAAGTTCTCGGCAAAGGTGAGCAGGTCGACGCCGAGCACACCGGCCTCGGCTATGAGCCGGCAGGCGACGTCTAGATTCTCGGTCTCTTCGTCGCCAAAGATTGCGACGGTCTGAGCCAGCCCGAGGGTGATCGTGGTCAACGTCTACTTCTCCTTGATGAGGTCGGACTGTTGGTCCGAGTCGCGGCTGAGCATGGGGCGGATCATGAAGTTCACCAGAAGGTGTAGAACCAGCAACATGATGACTCCGACCATCATGGGGCTCGTCGCGATGCTCGCGACCGAGGGGCTCATGGCATCGGTGATCTCCGCGGGCAAGAACTGCGTTCCGAGCGCGATGATGAAGGCAGGAGCGGCGACCATGATGTTGAGATCGTCCCATTCCACGTCCCCGAGCATCTGAATGCCTGACATCGCGATGACGCCGAACAGGATCGTCGACGCTGCGGCGAGGACCGGCATCGGCAGCCCAGCGACGAACAAGCCGACCTTGGGGATGAAGGCCAGAGCCAAAGCGATGCAGCCAGCGGTGATCGTCACGAAGCGGCTGCCGATCCCGGACATGCGCACGATGCCAGCGTTCTCGGGATAGGACGTGGTGCCGATGCCGCCGAAGGCAGCGCCTGCAACGGATCCCGCGAACTCCGTGAAGAGGCCACGGTTGGTCTCACCGACTGTGATCTGACGCCCGCCCCAGCTGCCTACGAGCCGGAACATGCCCATCGATTCGGTGCCTGCCTGCAGGAAGGCCAGCAGCATCAAAACGACGACAGACCACTCGACGCCGAAACCGAATGGAAGGAACTTCGGGGTACCGATGATGGAGACGGCCGATAGGTCGGGCAGGTTCCAATAGCCGGTGACCGCAGTCAGGATCGTGCCGAAGACGATTCCCCAGAACACTGCGCCGCGTCGCAGGATGCTGTCGCCGCCGAAGATGGAAAACGCCATGACGGCCAGCACCGTGGCGCCGCTGATGAGGAAGAAGGGCCAGCCGTGTCCGTCTGCACCAGCGACACCGAACCAACCACTGAGACCGATCGCTGCAAGCTGTCCGCCAATGATCACGAACAATGTGCCGAACACGATCGGATCTGTCGCGAAGCGAGAGATCTGACCGAACAGCCCGAAGCGGGCCGACGGTAGGCAGAACACCGCGAATATCAGGCCGGCGACCATCATCGAGCCGAAGGCCGTACCTAGTCCGAAGGTAGCGCCGGAGGCGATGATCGCGACCATGAATGCAGCGGTTGGCCCCTGGACGATCGGCAGGCGCAAAAGGCGGCTGGACTGCAGGATCGTGATGAGACCGGTCATGAAGAAGCAGCCCTGAGTGATCCAGCCGACCTCCTGAGGGCTCAGCTCGAGAGCAGCGCCGATGATGCCGGGAAACAACCAAATTCCTGTGAGCGCCAGCAGATGCTGAAGGCCGAAGAGGCCGGTTCGCGGCGCACTCAGCTTGTCGTCGAATCCAACGCTGAGCACGGGACGTGTGCTGGGATTATTCATGGAATCCACCTTGAGGCGTCCGGGCGGCGCGGTGAGCGCCGCGTCGCAAACATTCAATCGAAGTACATATTCTTCGATGTGATTGAATCATGAGGGTGATCAAGGTCACCCGTCAAGGGGTGTGGGGGAGTAGATGCCGTCGCGACGGCGGACTCTGCTTGCCGACATTCGCCCATCGGCGGTTGGCTCCGGGCGTTGCTCCCACTTCACCCCTGTTGAAACCAGTGTGCAGGGGTTGAAGTTTGCAGGAGAAATTTCAAGTTGGTTGACAGAACTTCAATCATCCTTATATTGGACTTAACGTGACGTGAATCACTGCACGCGCGGCCTGATCTCGAGCCCCGATAGAACGAGGAATCATGAAGACAACAGCCACACGACTCGCCGCTGCTGCGTCGGCCGCGCTGATCCTGTCCGTCGCTGCCTGCTCCGGTGGCGACGGCTCGGGGAGCTCCGAGGACGGCGAGTTGAAGGTATTGCTGTCCTATAAGAAGTCGATCTACTGGCTGCCGTTGCTGGTGGCCGAGGATCAGGGCTACTTCACCGCTGAAGGGCTAAAGGTCACGTTCCAGGAGACCAACGGTTCGGGCTTCGTCACGCAGCAACTCATTGCCGGTAATGCTGACGCTGGTTGGGCGGGCGCGCCCGATGCCTCAGTGGCTTTCACGAAGGACGATGGCCTGCGCGGCTTGATGTGCAACCCGCCGCAGAACATCTTCCGGATCGTCGTGCCGGAGGACTCTGACATCCAAGAGGTGGCCGATCTCAAGGGCAAGACGCTCGGCATTCCAGAGGCCGGCGGTGGCGAGGAGCCAATCATCAATGCGTCCCTGAAGGATGCGGGCCTCGATCGCAACTCGGACCTGAAGGTCCTGCCAATTGGCGACGCCGGACCGGCTTCGCTCAACGCGATCCTCAATGGGACTGTCGATGCCTTCTCCGGCAGCTATCCCGACGTGTCCACGCTGACCGCTGATGGCCGACTCAAGACTCGGGACATCACGCCGGAGCAGTACAACGCCATCCCCGGCGACTGCCTCGTTGTCAATGAGGAAGCGCTTGCCGAGGACGCATCCCGCAAGAACCTCGTCGGACTTGCGCGCGCGTGGGCCAAGGGTGCTGTCTTTGCGGCCGCCAATCCAGTAGCTGCGCAGAAGATCGCCTGCAGCATCGTGCCTCAGGAGTGTGAGGACCCCGCGTTTGCCGAGACCTACGTCGCCGACACCATCGCCTTGTCAGGCGCCTCAGACACAACATCGCCGTTCGGCGCGATCGACATCAGTGCGTGGCAGACGACATTCGACGTCCTCAAGGACTCGGGCGCGATCTCCGGTGATGCCGACGTCGAGACCTTTGCTGGGGGAGACCTGATCGCAGGCTTCGTCGCCGACTACTGGGACTTCGACGTCGATGCCCTCGTAGCGGAGGCGAAGACCAAGTGACTGTCCTGGCGAGTGGGCAGCAGGCGGTTCGAGGTGGTGAGGGGATCTCAATCCGCGGTCTGAGCAAGGCTTACGACACCGCAGACGGGGGGCAGGTGCAGGCGCTGCGCAATGTCGAACTGGACATCGCCCCGGGTGAATTCGTCTCCTTTCTCGGACCGAGTGGATGCGGGACGTCCACCCTGTTGCACCTTGTGGCGGGGCTGCTCGAGCCAAGCACCGGTACGGTGCAAGTGTTCGGCAAGCCGGCTGCGGCAGGTCGCAAGGACAGCGCGATCATGTTGCAGACCCCGGTGCTGTTCCCGTGGCGGACCGTTCTCGAGAACATCATGCTGCCGGTGGAGGTGCTCAAGCTCGACCGGGATGCGGCACGTGAGCGGGCGCTTGAGCTGCTTGAGCTCACGGGGCTGAGCGACTTCAAGGACACGAATGTGTGGGAGCTGTCCGGCGGCATGCGCCAGCGGGTCAGCCTGGCACGCGCACTCGTCACCGATCCGCCTCTGCTCATGATGGATGAGCCTTTCTCGGCGCTCGACGAGTTCACTCGCGAGCGGCTCAACATCGAACTTGCTCGTCTCCATGAGGAACTCGGACGGACCAGCGTGTACGTCACACACAACATCTCCGAAGCCGTGTATCTGTCAGACCGTGTGGTCTGCATGCGTCCCCGGCCCGGCGAGATCGTCGACATCGTCGACATCGTTCTGCCGAGGCCCCGCCGTGGTGGACATCTGATGAGCGCCACGGCGATCGAGCATGAAAATCTCGTCCGTGAAGCCATTGCTGAATACATCTGAGAGGCTGACATGACTTCCACTGCGACACCGATACCGTCCCTCGGGGCGCCTTCGTCGAACCGCCGGTCCCGCAGGTCGTCACGGGGCAAGGCCATGCTCTCGCAGGCGATGCCGCCGACTATCGTCTTGGTCGCCTTCATCGCACTCTGGGAGATCGCCTGCCGGGCGGGATGGGTCAACGAGATCATCGTCCCCGCGCCTACCAACGTTGCAACGAGCCTGGTCGACATGCTCGACGAGGGCTACTTCTGGGATGCGACCTGGGTCACGATGTCGGAGACCCTTTTGGGCTTTACGATCGGCGTCATTCTCGCTTGGGTGATCGGCACGGGACTGGGTATGTTCGCCTGGGCCAAGCGAGCTTTCTATCCGATTGTGGTCGGTTTCCAGATCACGCCTCGCGTCGCCCTCGCTCCGCTGTTCCTCACCTGGTTCGGCTTCGGCATCACCTCCAAGGTTGTGATGGCCGCAACGATCTGTTTCTTCCCGGTGCTGCTCAACGTGTTGGTCGGTCTTGAGACGGTCGATAAGAACGCCCGGACCTTCATGCGCTCGCTGGGAGCTTCTCGCTGGGAGGAGTACACCAAGCTGATCCTGCCCTCGTCGCTACCGCTGATCTTCGCAGGCATCAAGAACGCCATCACTCTGGCGCTCATCGGGGCGATCGTGGCGGAGTTCGTAGGAGCCTCAAAGGGGATGGGAGTACTCATCAAGTCGCTCAACTTCCAGCTGGACGTGGCAGGCGGCTTTGCCGTGATCGTGGCGCTGATGTTCTTTGGTTTGATTCTGTATTGGCTTGTCGAGTACATCGACTCCAAAGTCGTCTTTTGGCGCTCTCATGCCTGATCTGGCAGGCAGAAGCAGCCGGACCATTCACACAGCAACGAGTAAGGTTGTGCCGATCCCCCTCCGGGGAGTTTCAACGAGGAGGGCTCCGTGAGCAATTTCGTAAGTGATCCGGTCAGCAACACGACTGCGGCCGAGGCGACGATCCGTCAGGCGGGTGCGAAGATTCGCACCCGTCGCAAGGAGATCGGTATGACCCTCAATGAGTTGGGCGAGCGCACAGGGGTCAGCGTCTCCATGCTGAGCATGCTTGAGCGCGGCGTCGCCGGCGCTTCGATTGGCACTTTGGTCGCGGTGTCCTCGGCACTGCGAGTGCAGATGTATGACCTGTTCGAAGTCTCTGACAAGCCGCAACTCTCGCCCGTCACCCTTCGGTCGGATCAGGCCGAGGTCGAGACCGCTGAAGGTGTACTCCGTCGAGTCGCGCACCACTCGATCGAACATGGTCTGGAGATGGCGATCAACGAATACGAGCCCGGCACCGCCAGTGGCGATCGCGCGGTACATCACGACGGCCTTGAATACGGGGTTGTCATCGAGGGTGAGCTGACGATCGAGCTCGACGACAGGTCCTATGTGCTGACCGTGGGTGACGCGATCAACTATGCATCGTCGAGCCCGCACCGGATCAGCAACCGCGGCAGCCTGCGGGCTCGCGCGGTCTGGGTCAATCTCGCGGACTAAAAAATCGTAGGCCGTGAGGCCTCGGCATTTGATGTTATTTCAAGTAGACTGAAACTTCTTCAACGCAATGCGCTGTATCGACAGAGAGACGAGACAATGGGCGAGAACCTAGGCCGGGCACAGATCATCAGCCGGTCCCAGTGGGGCCCAGCCCTCAGCGTGCTTGAGGGCGAAGGAGCATGCCACGAGGTCATTGGCCCACGAGTGGGGGCAGAGCTACGCAGCCTCTATCACTTCGACCTCGCGCCGGAAACCGCCACAAAGGCGTTCCGCCATGATCACGAAGCGGTCTACTACGTTATCTCCGGAAACGTGCGGGTCGAGTCGTCCACCAGCCCGATCGTCTCGCTGTCCGCCGGTGGCATGGTCCACATCCGTCCCCGGGCTGACTATCGGATCGTCGCTGAGTCCCAGGCCGCCTTGGTGGGAGGGCCCTCGCCCGTGGACCGCGCCTTCGGAACACCCTCCGGAGTTCTCATGGCCGGCGAGATCGATGAGATCAACCCGGACGTCCGGGGATTCCATCGCGACAACCCGGGCCTGCTGGTGCCGATGATCTCCGCCGACGCTCGGCTCGTCGTTTGGTACGGAGCGGGAGCCGTTGGCGCCAACATGAACTACGTCGTACTCGAGCCCGGGGAGCGCAACAAGGAACACCTGCACCGCTACTCGGAGGATACGATTTTCATCCTGGAGGGTCACGGTACGGCCGAGGACGTCACGAACGGTACGAAACTGGCGTTCGGCCCCGGCGACGTCGTGACGATACCGCCCGGTGTCGTCCACGCTGTCGCTGCCGATCGAGGCGAGCGCGTCATCAGCGCAGGTGGCCCGTGCCCCGCAGATCTCGACATGCTCAAATTCGCCGGCGTCGACGTCGAGCGACTGACTGCGGAGTTCGAGCTGGCATGACCACCGTCGCGCTGGAGCAGACCTCGCCCATTCCGGGCGCCGTCGACAGGAACTTCGCTGAGATCATCGGTCGAGCCGAGCGCTCGCTGGCTGGCGGAACCAACGTCGTTGTCTTTCCCGAGTTGGCCTTGAGTGGCTATGTGACCTCTGCCGAGCTGGTGACGGCTACCGCTCAGCCTCTCGACGGGCCTTTCGTGAGCGAGCTGACCAGGCTGGCACGAATGCACGGCGGTCTCGTGTCGTCCGGCTACTGCGAGCTCGATGGGACGGACCACTTCAACAGCGTGGTGCTGGTTGGCGAAGACGGCCCGCTCATCAACTACCGCAAGCTCCACCTGTTCGACCTCGAGCGCGAGGAGTTCACTGCTGGGTCCGAACTGCCGGTCGTCGAGACGGTGTTCGGCAACATCGGCGTGTGTGTCTGTTATGACCTGCGGTTCGTAGAGGTTTTGCGACTGCTCTCGCTGAAGGGCGCGGACATCGTGCTTGCCCCTGCAGCATGGGTTGGCGGATTCGACGCGAAGGTGCCCGAGGAGGGAATCGTGCGTCAGGCTGAGGCTGCCATCGTGCAGGCCAATCTCGACCAGGTCGCGGTCGTCGCTGTGTCTCAGGCCGGCGTACACGAGACGCACGGGGTCCGAACCCTCGGTGGATCTGTCGCGGTCGATGCATTCGGTGACTTGCTGGTCGGGCCGCTGTCCCGCACCGGACCCGATGCGGCAGTCGTCTCGATCGATATCGAGGCCGGGCGCGGGGCCCGTGAACGAAGTCCCCGCATTCGTCCCCGCACTGATCGTCGTACGGATGTGTACGGCCTCCGACTGCTTGAGGAGATCCTGTGAAGCCGAGTCCCTTTGAGTATGTGCGGCCCGCAAGCCTGGAAGAGGCGCTGACGGAGCTGGCACGCGACCCCGACGAGAGCAAGGTCCTGGCCGGTGGCCAGAGCCTTATCCCGATGATGAATTTCCGCTTGGCCCGCCCCGAGCGGCTCATTGACATTAACGACATACCGGACTTTGCCGGCGTCACAGTTGGTGACACGTCGGTGAATATCAAGGCGCGCACGCGGCATCTGGCCTTGCAGAACTCCTCGCTTTCCGGCCCCCTGGGCGATTTGCTGAGGCGCTCTGCCGTCCAGGTAGGTCACCTCCCAATCCGCACCCGCGGGACGTTCGGTGGCTCGATCGCGCACTGTGATGCGGCCTCTGAATGGTGCCTCGTAGCCAGTCTTCTCGATGCCGAGATGACCGTTGAGAGCCTGCGCGGCGAGCGCACGATCCCGGCCTCGGAATTCTTCCAGGCGATCTTCACCACGGCGATCGAGTCCGACGAGATCTTGACCAGCATCAGCCTGCCGGCGCTCGACGGGAACTACCGCACAGGCATCGCGGAGTTTGCTCGCCGGGCCGGCGATTTTGCGATCGTCGCGGCCACCGCAGCGGTGCAGGTCGTCGATGGCACGGTACGTGACGCACGTGTCTCGCTGGGAGGGGTCAGCGAGATTCCGTTCCGTAGTGCCGCCGCAGAGAGCACGATGCTGGGGCAGCCCTGGTCCGCCGAGCTAGTTAGGGCGGCGGCTGAGGCGGCAGCGCTCGAGGTGGATCCTTCGAGCGACTCCCATGGCGACGCGGCCTACCGACGGGATCTGGTCCGCGCTCTCTTGCCCCGCGCATTGGGCGAGGCGGTCTCGCCGTGAACATGTCCGAGCCGCAGACCTGGACGGGACAGGCGCTGCCCCGTCTTGAGGATCCAGCAATACTGCGTGGCTGGGGCAACTACGTGGCAGACGTCGCTTCGCGGGACTCGTGTCTGCACGTGCGCTTCGTCAGAAGCAACCAGCCGTCGGGCCGGATCCTGTCGATCACCGCACCGCCGCACGTCAAGTTGTTTACCGCTGCCGACCTGACAGGGGTCAGCCCGATCCGTGCTGTCTTGGAACGTCCGGACTTCGTCGCTGTCGACACGCCGATCCTGGCGACCGATCTTGTGCGTTTTGTCGGTGAGCCGATAGCTGTTGTCGTTGCGAGCACCGAGGCCGAAGCCGAGGACGCGCTCGATCTCGTCGTGGTCGACATCGAGCCGCTGCCTGCTGTGCTGTCCGCAGACCAGGCCATAGCGTCCGGGGCGCCTCTCGTTCACGATGTCGAGTTCCCGGGCGATCCCAACACCGTGGTCGACGGACGAATCCATACCCCCGGCTTCGACGAGGCCTTCGCCCGCGCCGACAAGATCGTCACGATTCAGGTCGGGTCGGCCCGGCAGAGTGCGATGCCGCTGGAAGCGCGGGCCGCCCACGCGGCGTACGACCGCTCATCAGGGCGCTCGACATTGCACGCGACGTTGCAGATGCCTCATATGACGCGCACCGGAATCGCGGACTGCCTCGGCATCGCGGAGGACGACCTGCGCGTCATAGCGCCCGACGTCGGTGGTGGATTCGGTGCCAAGATGACGCTGGCCCGCGAGGACGTCGCGGTCGTGTTCATCTCTCGCGCGATGCGACGCAACATCGCCTGGATCGAGACTCGCGAAGAGAACTTCATGGCCTCTTGGCACAGCCGCGAGCAGGTCTACGACGTCGAAGGTGCCTTTACCGCAAGCGGCGAGCTGATCGCGCTACGCGGTGACCTGATGTGCGATGTCGGTGCGTACTGCTGCTATCCCGTCACGTATGGGGTTGAGCCGCTCATGGCGATGGCCGAGCTGCCGGGCCCCTACCGGGTGGGTGAGTACTCCGTGCGGTCGCGAGGCGTCATCACCAACAAGTGCCCCATCGCGCCCTACCGAGGCGTGTCACGCCCCGTGCAGGTGCTTGCGATGGAGCGGCTGATGGACGTCGCCGCCGCTGAGCTCGGCATCGATCGGGTCGTGATCCGGCTCAAAAACCTCATCACCGAGTTCCCGCATCGCTCGCCGAGTGGGCTTGTGCTCGACCAGGCGTCCCACACCGAGACCCTGCTAGCCGCCACGGAGCTGGCCGATTTGTCGGACTTTGCGACACGGCAGGCTGCGGCACGTGCGGACGGACGCTACCTCGGGCTCGGCATCTCATGCTTCGCTGAGCGCACGGGGTACGGCACCCCCGCCCTAGCCATGCGTTCGCAGCCCATCACCCTGGGGCTGGAGACCGCCCCGACGATCACACCGGGCTTCGAGCGGGTCATCTTGGCCATGGATCCGTCGGGCGGAGTGACGCTGCGCATCGGCGCCTCACCCCACGGACAAGGGCTCAAGACGACACTCGCACAGCTGGTGTGCGACCAACTGGGCCTTGAGCCCCAGGCGGTGCGCGTTATTGCCTCCGACACTGATGCGACCCCGTATGGCTGGGGTAGCTTCGCGAGCCGTGCGATGGTCATCGCGGGCGGCGCTTCTTTGCTGGCTTCGCGGGATCTGGCCGAGCGGCTGCGGGTCTTGGCGGCCGATCGACTGGGCGGACTCGCATCGGACATCGACCTCATCCAGGGATCCGCCATCCGCCGTGACACCGGTGGGCAGGTCGCACTGTCGACGTTGGCGCGCGATACCTACCACAATGCGCAGCTGATCCCCGACAAGGGAGAACCGGCCCTCGAGTTCACGGGTGTCTACGACCCGACGGGCACCTTCGCCAACGCGTGCCACATCGCTGAGGTAGAGGTTGATTCCGAGACCGGCGCGGTCGATATTACGCGCTTCCTTGTCGCTGAAGATGCAGGCTTGTTAGTGAACCCAGCGATCGTCGACGGACAGATTCACGGTGGTGTAGCGCAGGGCGTCGCCAATGCGCTGTACGAAGAGCTCATCTACGACGATCGGGGCATTCTCATCACGACGTCGTTGATGGACTACCTGCCGCCGACCGTGGCTGAGATGCCGCACATCGAGATCGCGCACCTCCAGACCATCTCGCCTCAGTCGATCACCGGGGCCAAGGGCGTGGGTGAGGGCGGCACGATCGGTGCCCCCGCCGCGATCGCGAATGCGATTTCGGATGCACTTTCGCCGCTCGGAATAGGCGTGTTTCACCTACCCGCCACCCCGCACCGAATTCGAACCGCCATTCGCGCCGCCCAGAACCGTACCGCTCAGGAAGAGGCCATCGCATGAGTCAAACCATTCCGCTTCGCCTGTACGTCAACGGCGATCGCTACGACATCGCGGTTGAACCGCGACGCACGCTAGCCGATGCGCTTCGCGAGGACTGCGGGCTCACCGGTACCCACCTCGGGTGCGAGCACGGCGTGTGCGGTGCTTGCACCGTCCTGGTCGACGGCCAGCCGATGCGATCGTGTCTGATGTTCGCTGTCCAGGCCGAAGATGCCTCGGTGCGGACGGTCGAGGGGCTGGCGCCCGACGACGAAACGTTACACCCCATCCAGCAGGCGTTCTGGGAGAACCATGGGTTGCAGTGCGGCTTCTGCACCCCCGGCTTCCTGGTGCTCGCCGCCGGATACCTCGAGGAGCACCCGGACGCCAACGAGGAAGAAATGCGGGAGGTTCTCTCGTCGAATCTGTGCAGGTGCACGGGTTACCAGAACATTGTGAAGGCGACGATGTGCGCTGCCGAAAAGATGCGTCGATGATCGGAGCGCGTTCACTTCGCATCGAGGACCCTGTCCTTCTGCGAGGAGCCGGGCGATTCGCAGCCGACACCATCCGTGCCGGCGAGTTGCACATGCGCGTCGTTCGGGCTCCTATCGCCCACGGCCGCATCGTCTCGATCGACACCAGCCAGGCACTCTTGCTCGACGGTGTCGTCGCGGCATGGAGTTATGAAGACATCGCAGAGCTGCCCGCGATCGGATTCCGTCTGACGCCCCGCGAAGATCTTCTGCCGTATCGGCAGCCTGTCCTAGCGCGCCGGGTCGTTCGATACGTCGGCGAGCCCGTCGTGGTGGTGTTCGCAACCTCGGCTTACATCGCCGAGGACGCCGCAGAGCTCGTCGAGATCGATCTGGAGCCCTTGCCTGTGCGCATCGATGCCGACGACGATCCCGTCGGTTGGATCGACGCTGAGCAGGCCACGTGGGCTGCGGGTCTCGGCCGGGACCTGCCGGAGCAGGACTCCGAGGCTACGAGCTTCATCGAGGAGTACGGCGACGTCGATGCTGCCTTCGCCTCCGGGCGTGGACACATTATCGAGATGGACGCTCGCATCGGCCGACACACCGGTGTTCCGATGGAGTGCCGCGGTTTGGTTGCATACTTCGACTCGGCCGACCAGCAGCTCATCGTGGACGGCGCGGCCAAGGTGCCGTTCTGGAACCGTGATGCGATCGCCGCGATCAACGGGTTGACCCCTGCGCAAGTCGTTGTCCGCGAGACACATGTCGGCGGCGGCTTCGGCCCCCGCGGCGAGCTGTACCCAGAAGACATCCTGGTGACGATCGCCGCGATGCGGCTGCGCGCACCGATCAAGTGGATCGAGGATCGCCAGGAACACCTCATGGCGACGAACCATTCGCGCGGCCAACATCACACGATGCGTGCGCTGGTCCACGACGACGGCTTCATCGAGGCGCTCGACACGAGCTTCATCCTCGACCAGGGTGCATACATTCGGACGCACGGCGCGACTGTCGCCTCGCTGACTGCGTCGATGCTGCCCGGCCCTTACGTGATTCCGCACTTCAGGGTGCGAGCCCACGTGCGCCTAACCCACAAGACGCCCGCAGGAACCTACCGTTCGCCGGGTCGGTACGAGGGCACCTTCGCTCGGGAGCGTCTCGTCGACAAGATCGCCAACCAGCTCGGTCTGACTCGCACGCAGGTGCGCCGCCGGAACTTCATCGCTGTCGAGGACATGCCCTACGAGCGCCCGATCGAGGCGATGGGCACGCACCTGGTTCACGACTCCGGTGACTACGCGCTCTTGCTGGACAAGATGGAAGCAAAGTACGACTTCGCTGGTATCGAGGCTGAAGTTGCCGCCCGTCGAGGGGCGGGGGAGATAGTCGGCTTCGGGTTCGGCTGCTTCGTCGAGAAAAGCGGCATCGGTCCGGTCGAGGGTGCGAAGGTGTCGGTCGATGCCTCTGGCGGCGTCACGCTGACCTGTGGCGCGTCGTCGGTCGGCCAGGGCGTCGACACGGTGCTGGCTCAGGTCGTATCCGAGACTTTGGGCGTCCCACACGACCAGATCCGCGTCGTGCGGGGCCGGACCGACCAGTTCGGCTATGGCCGGGGTGCCTTTGCGACACGCCTCGCCGTCATGGCCGGATCAGCAGCGATGATGGCCTCTGAGGAGCTACGCGACAAGGCCTTCCGAGTCGCCGCGCACACCATGAGAGTCAGTGTCGAGGAACTACGCCTGGTCGACGGTCGCGTCGAGGTCATTGGCTCGCCCGATGACGTCCTGACCTTGGCTCAGATCGCCGGCATCCTCGAGCCCGTGGGTGCCGGAGAGCTCAAGGAGTCGCCCGGCCTCAGCGCCGAGGGATGGTTTCGTTCGGATCACATGACGTATCCCTATGGCGTCCACGCTGCCGTCGTCCGTATCGACGGTGGCACAGGGCAGCTTGTGATCGAACGTTTCATCGTCGGTTACGACGTTGGTCGTGCCCTCAACCCCATGCTCGTCGAAGGGCAGATCGCTGGCGGTGTTGCCCAGGGTATTGGCGGCGCGGTCTACGAGGAGTTCCTCTATGCCGAGGACGGCACGCCACTGTGCACGACGTTCATGGACTACCTGATCCCCACAGTTCTCGAAATCCCCGACGTCGAGATTCTTGTGACTGAGGACGCGCCAAGCCCTATCAACCCGTTGGGTGTCAAGGGTGCGGGCGAAGGCGGAACCACTGCGGTCGCCGCCGCGATCGCCTCGGCCGTCGACGATGCCCTGCAACGCCCGAATGCCATCAGCTCCGTCCCCGTTCGACCCGACCTGCTGCGCAAGCTCGTCATCGCGGGACCTCTTCAGACCACCCGTCCGTCGAAGCCGAGCAAGACCGCGGCTAGACGCCCAAGCACCACCAACAAGGAGAAATCATGAGAGTCGTAGACCTGACGCATCCCTGGGGAATCCACACGCCCGGCTGGGTCGGATACCCCGGCGGCAAGATGTACTACACGCAGAACCTGCAGACCAATCAGATCGTGTCGCAGAAGATCGAGACGTCGCTGCACAGCGGCACGCACCTAGACGGCCCGATGCACGGCACCGACGGTGGCCTCGACATGGCGTCGTTGCCCCTCGACAAGCTGATCCACCCCGGCGCGATTGTCGACGTCTCGGACGACGTCGGCGATTGGGGACTCATCGAGCCCGAGCACATCACGTCCAAGGTCGAGGTCAAGAAGGGCGACATCCTGATCGTCCACACGGGCTTCCACAAGTACTACCAGGGCCAGTCGCAGCAGGACCTCGTCCGTTACTTCACGATGCACCCCGGCGGCAGCGTTCGTCTTGCGCGTTGGATGGCCGAGATGGAGATCCGCTGGTGGGGCATCGACGCCGGTTCAGGCGATCACCCCATGAACACGACGATTCGTAACATGCGTCCTGATCTGCTCGCGAAGTTTGAGGAGCACGTCGGCATGGGCTACTCGGAGTTCTTCGGTGGCGACTACCAGTACACGCACCATATGTCCGGTCGCGAGATCACGTCCGACATCTTCCCGATGCACCACCTGGCTTTCCAAGATGGCTGCATCCACGCCGAGAACGTCGGCGGCGACATCGATCAGGTACTCAACCAGCGCGCGATCATCGGCGCCTTCCCGTGGAAGATTGAGGGCGGCGAAGCCTGCCCGTGCCGCATCATGGCGTTCTTCGATGCGGGCCCCGACGAGGTCATCGAAGGCCTCGCCGGTTTCATGGGCAACTGATCTCACGAGAGGAACTGGAACCATGCTGCTCACCAACGAGTTCGTGATCGACGCCGGCATCGACGAGGCCTGGGCGCTCCTGACTGACCTGGAAAGGATCGCTCCGTGCATGCCAGGTGCGGCTCTGGACGGTCGCGACGGCGATGACTTCATCGGCGGCGTCAAGATCAAGGTCGGCCCGATCGGAGCGCACTTCAAGGGCTCGGCGCGCTTCATCCAGAAGGATGACGACGCCAAGTCAGCTGTCATCTTGGGTGCTGGCAAGGATCCAAAAGGCCAGGCCTCGGCCAGCGCCAAGATCCATGCCCGGCTCGAGTCGATCTCTCCAACCAGCACCAAGGTGCTGATCGACACCGAACTCGACATCTCCGGCCGCATGGCCCAGTTCGGCCGTGGTGCGATTGCGGATGTCAGCAATCGGCTCATCGGTCAGTTCACTCAGAACTTGAGCCGGGAGATCCAGGGTGGCGGCACCACGGCAGCGGCACCCAGTGGTGCGCCAACCGCATCCAGTACGTCCGCGGCGCAGTCCGCGCCGTTCGTGGCTCCCAGTGCTGCGCAGGCTCCTGCAGGCGATGTCAGCATGGACGTCATGTCGATCATCGTGCCGATGGTCAAGGAGCGCTACGGACAGGCCATCATGGGCGGCCTGATCGGCTTCGCGCTTAGCTGGTTTGCCTTCGGTCGTCGAGTTCCTCGATGAGACTCGATCGACTGCTGCCAGGCGATCTGAACGCCGAGCAGCGCGAAGTTTACGACAGCATCGCGGGCGGTGATCGGGCCAAAGGCAAGCAGCTCTTTCCGCTCGCCGACGAGGATGGCGCGCTCAACGGGCCGTTCGGCGTGATGTTGCATGCTCCTGCAGTGGGCGGCCCACTGCAGGAGCTGGGCTCGGCCATCAGATTCCGGACCCAGTTGACCGACCGCACACGTGAGGTTGCGATCCTCCAGGTCGCGCAATCGTTGGGTAGCGCCTTCGAATGGTGGGCGCACGAGCGGGTCGGTCGCGCAGTGGGTCTCACGGACGAGGAAATCACCGCTATCGCCATCGGGAGCTTCAGCGGCCATGACGAGCGGGAGCAGGCCTCGTACGAGGTTGTCGCAAACCTGCTGCAGTCCAGCGTTTTCACGGACGAAGAATTCGCCCGGGCGTCGGCTGTCTTGAGCGAGCGTGAGCTTGTAGAACTGTCGGTGCTGGTGGGCTACTACCGGACGCTGGCACAGACCATGACCTTGTTTGACATCGGCGTTCCTGCCGAATGACTACCGCCGGCGTCTGCCGGCGTTGAGAGGAAAGAGCATATGGTTCACGCGATCGTTGCGACAAGCAACGGACCAGCCGAAGTCCTTCGTCTGGTCGAGATTCCAGCAGTATCACTGAACAAGGATGAGGTGCGGGTCAAGGTACGTCTGGCCGGCGTCAACTTCTGGGATGTCATGCAGCGCAAGGGAATGGTCCCCCTAGGCGATCCTGCGGTGCCTGGGGTCGAGGGTGTGGGCCAGATCGTCGAGGTGGGCGACGGCGTCGATTCGTCGAGGGTTGGCGAGCGTGTCGTGTGGAGCAAGGTCGGGGGTAGCTATGCCTCGGAGGTCGTCGCCGCCGCAACGTCCTTCGTGCCCGTGCCTGACGGTCTGTCGGATGAGGACGCTGCAGGCATCCTCATGCAGGGGGTCACCGCGCAGTACCTCGCCGAAGACACCTGGCGGCTGGGAGAGGGCGATGTCGCCCTGGTTCACGCGGCGGCTGGCGGCGTCGGCACCCTGCTGACGCAGCTACTCAAGGCGCGTGGCGCTCGCGTCATCGGCGTGGTCTCCCGTGAGTCGAAGCGTCAGGCATCGCTAGACGCCGGTGCCGATCACGTGGTCGTCGACGGCGACGACTTCGTTGCCGATGTCCGGGCGATCGAAACCAGCGGCGTGTCGGCCGTGTTCGATGCCAACGGTGGGCCGCAGGCCCTTCGGGCGCTCGAACTGCTCCGAACCAGGGGAGCGCTCGTGCTCTATGGCTCGGCCAACGGGCCCGTCCCCGAGGTCGACCTGGGTAGGTTCGGCGCCGGATCGTTCTACGTGACCCGGACGGCTGGTCGTGACTACGCGCGGACTCCGGCGGAGTGGCGTACGCGGGCCGATGACGTCCTGAGTCGTGCGGCTGCCGGCACATTGCATGTTGTAGCTGGGGGGATCTACCCGCTGGCGGAGGCAGCCGAAGCCCACCGACACCTGGAGAGCCGCACGAGCGTGGGCAAGCTCCTGCTTTCGCTCGACTGAAGCGCTAACGCGCTATACGGTCCGGGGGGGGGCGGACGAGTTCGTTTCATCGATCAGGAGGTGGTTGGCATGACGCACACGGTAGGCGTCCTGCTGGCTGCGGGTGCCGGCCGGCGGATGGGCCGGCCCAAGGCGCTCGTCTCCGGCGATGACGGCCTGCCGTGGGTCGTGAGCGCGAGTCGTGCCCTCGCTGCGGGCGGCTGCGACGAGGTCGTCGTAGTCGCTGGCGCGCAGTCACGTCAGGTGATCGAACTGCTCTCTGGTGAGCCGGTCGATGTGGTCGTGGCGGAGGGCTGGGACACGGGCATGGCGGCCTCGTTGCGAGCTGGGCTCGAGGCCGCTGTCTCCTCGCGGGCCGATGCGGCGCTGATCCACCTGGTCGATCTTCCCGATGTGGGCCCAGCCGTGATGAATCGCCTCGTGGCGCACTCTGCACCAGGCGTCCTGGCCCGCGCGTCATACGGCGAAGGACCCGGCCACCCCGTGCTCCTGGGCCGTTCGCACTGGGCCGCGGTCATGGCTGAGACCGCCGGCGACCAGGGGGCCAAGAAATATCTCGACGGGCACAACGTCCTTCTGGTTGACTGCATCGATCTCGCTCGCGGCCTCGATCGAGACACTCCGGAGGTAGATCAGCATGCGCAGCATCCTCGGTGAGCTTCTCAAGTCATGGCGTGCGGGTGATGAGATCGCCCTGGCCACGGTCGTGCACACGATCAAGTCGGCGCCGCGCCTGCCAGGTGCCGCGATGATGGTCTCAGCATCCGGTGAGGCATCGGGATCGGTGTCGGGCGGATGCGTCGAGGGTGCGGTCTACGAGCTGGCAGGTGAGGTCAGGTGCGACGGTCAGCCCGTGCTTCAGCGCTACGGGTTCAGCGACGACGAGGCCTTCGCAGTGGGGCTGACGTGCGGCGGCATCATCGATGTGTTCGTCGAGCAGCTGTCGCAGGCGACGTTTCCCGGCTTTGACGTCGTGGTCGACGACATCGAGGCTGGCAGGCCGATTGCCCTTGCCACCGTGATCGAGCACCCCGACCCCTCGCGGCTCGGACGGCGTCTCGTGGTGCGGACCGACTCGGTGGATGGCTCGTTGGGATCGGCACGCATCGACGAGGCCGTGGCGACGGATGCGCGGGGCCAGCTCGCGGCGGGCATCAACTCGATCGTCACGTACGGCCTCGACGGTCAACGGATGGAGACCGGCATGCGGGTCTTCGTATCGGTATTCCTGCCGCGCCCGCGGCTGATCATCTTCGGTGCGATCGACTTCGCGGCGGCGATGGCCCGTCAGGGCAGTCTCCTGGGCTTCCATGTCACGGTGTGCGATGCCCGACCGGTGTTTGCGACCAAGGCGCGGTTCCCGCAGGCGGATGATGTCGTGGTCTCGTGGCCGCATCACTATCTCGCCGCAGAGATCGACGCGGGCGGTATCGATCCGCGCACGGCGCTCTGC
>JBBSSC010000003.1:0-19222 GCA_038242465.1 Propionibacteriales bacterium
CCCCTCTCGCGGGGGGGCGCGCCGGCGCCCCGCCGGGGGGGGGTGGGCCCCCCCGGCCACCGCGCCCCCCGCCGCGGCGAGGCGCAGCGCAGTGGACCGGGCGATCCCGTTGCCGCCGCCCGTGACGATCGCGATGCGGCCCTCCAGGCCGAGGCCGAGCGCCGGACCTGGGCTCATGGCGCCATCTTGTCGAGCAACTCCTGCGGCACCGGCGGCGCAGGGTTGAACCGCAAGTAGTCGGGCAGGAATCCGGCCTCGTCGAGATCGGCGGGCTGCCAGCCCTCGACCAGGGCAGAACCGTCGAGGGTACGGACCGGGCGGTCGAGCTCCTTCAGCAGCGGCAGGCTGTAGGCCACCCGCCCGGTCAGCACCGAGGGGTCCCCCGTGACGAGAGCCAGGGTCGCCTCGGCGAAGGTCTCCTCCGGCTCGGACGGCCAGCCGGGCACGGCCACCGCGGCATTCGCCGTGGCGACGCCTCGATTGGGCGCCAGGGCATTGACCGCGATGCCGTCGCCATACAGCTCCATCGCGGCGCCTGTCGTCATCCGGTCGATCATGGCCTTCGTGCCGCCGTACAGCACCGAGCCCGCAAGCGGATGCGGAGCGAATGGCGGCCCGACGCGTGGGCCCGACTGGCGTGACGAGACGTTGACGATCCAGCCCGCACCCTGCCTGCGCATGCCAGGGATCACGGCCCTGGCCAGATCCCACGCATTCCAGACATTGGTCTCGATCGAATCCAGGAAGTCCGCGCGCTCGATATCGGCGAAGAGCGTGTCATAGCGCCGCACAGCAGCGGCATTATTGACCAGCACGTCGACCGTGCCACCCATCTCCTGTTCGATCTGCTCGACGAGAGCCGCTCGGTCGAGCTGCGGATCACCGAGGTCGACCGCGAACGCGCGAGCGCGGCCGCCGGCTTCCTCGACCAGGGCGACGGTCTCTTCGAGAGAGCCTTCGAGATGTCCACTGCCTGCACGCAACGTGCGCGAGACGGCTGCAACGGCGATGCCGTCGGCGGCAAGCCGGCGGACGATCGCACGGCCGATGCCGCGGCTGGACCCTGTGACGAGCGCGAGCTTCGGGGTTGGGCTGGTCATGAGGATGCTCCAATCGGTGCGATGTCGTCGAGGTGGGTGCCGAGCTCAGCCTGCAAAGCTGCGGCGCCGCCGAGCGAGAACGCGATCTGGCGCCCCCACAGGAAGTAGCGGTGGATCGGGTAGTCGATATCGGCTCCCATGCCACCGTGCAGGTGCTGCGTCGCACGGACGGCCCGCAGACCACCGCATGCTGCCCACCACGCGGCGACGAGCGCCGCGGCCGACGACCCCGCATCGTCCTGGTCGACGAGCCATGCCGCGCGACGTGTGGTCAGCCGCAGGCGCTGCGTATCCAGGTGTGCGTCGGCAGCGCGTGTCGCCACGGCCTGGTTGGTCGAGAGCGGACGACCGAACTGCACGCGCTCTGACGTGTAGGCCGCGGTCATCCGCACCGCCTCCTCGCACACGCCTGTCATGACGGCCGCCGAGGCGATCCTGCCCAGTGTCAGGGCATGCGTCACAATCTCGCGGCCACCGGTCAGCAGATCGGCGGTGTCGATGCGGACGCCCTCGAAGCTCACGGTGCCCGCCGATCCCTGGCCTGTGACGGCCACGGGAGTCACGCTCACGCCGTCGCGATCGGTGGGGACGATCGCGACGCGCACGCCGTTATCAGTCGTCACGACAACGATGATCGCCGAGACCACGGGTGCGCCAGGAACCGCCAGGAGCGATCCCTTCACGATCCATCCATCACCTTCAGGTCGAGCATCCAGCACCGTGCCGAAGCCGCCAACGACGAGGTGGGAGCCGTCGAGGAGACCCGGCAACCACCGCTCGCGCTGGACCTCGGTGCCGAAGGCCACGAGCGGCAGGATGCCCGTCGCGACGACCTCGGCGAGCGGGACGGGAGCTACCCGGCGACCCTGCTGCTCGAGAGCCGCCACGAGGCCCAGGATCCCCAGACCGGCGCCTCCCTGCTGTTCGGGAACCACGAGTCCAAGGATTCCGGTCTCGGCGAGCGTCCTCCACAGCTGCGCGTCGAATCCTGCGTCCTGCTGCTCCACCTCGCGGACCCGGTCGACGGTGGACAGATCGGTGAAGATCTTGGCGGTCAGGTCACGGACCTCGACCAGGTCGGCATCGAGCTCGAACTGCATGTCAGCTCACCTTCTTGTCTGTGCGGCGGGCGCCGATGGTCATTCCGAGGCTCTTGGCGGCGACCAGGTCACGCATGACCTCGTTGGTGCCGCCGCCAAACGTGTTGTTCTGAGCGCGGCGGCCCAGCGTCTCGACGCGGCCGGCGATCGCCGCGCCGGGCGATCCGTGCCGGATCAGCCCCGCGACACCCAGCACCTCCTGCAGCTTCCCGTAGACGTCGACGACGGTCTCGGTGCCGATGATCTTCGCGCCGGCGGAGTCGCCGCCCCCGAGCGTCCCAGCCGCGACATCGGCCACGAGCTGCAGGTTGACCAGATCGGCCGCCGACAGCAGCGCATACACCTCGGCCAGCGTCGACCGCACCCACGGCAGGTCGATGACGTGGCCCGCGCCGAGTGGTTCGACCTTGGCCCATTCGAGCACCTCATCGAAGAGCTCGTTCGCAATACCGCCGCGGGCCGCCAGCGCGACCCGCTCGTGGTTGAGCTGGTTGGTGATGAGTCCCCAACCCTGGTTGAGCTCACCGATCACATTGCTGAGCGGCACCCGGACGTCTTCGTAGTACGTCGCCGAGGTGCTGATGCCACCGACCGTGTGGATCTCTGTGACCGAGAATCCCGGCGCCGATGTCGGAACCATGACGACGGAGATTCCGCGGTGCCTAGGTGCATCCGGGTCTGTCCGGACCGCGAGCCAGATCCAGTCCGCGAAGACGCCGGCGCTCGTGAATATCTTGTTGCCGTTGATGACCAGCTCGTCACCGTCGATCCGCGCGCTGGTGCTCAGCGAGGCGAGGTCCGTGCCCGCACCGGGCTCGGTGTAGCCGATCGCGAAGATCAGCTCGCCCGCCAGGATCGGCGGCAGGAAGAAGTCCTTCTGCTCCTGCGTCCCGTCCTTGATCAGCGCGGGGCCGACCGTGTTCAGCGTGACGAGCGACAGCGGGGCATTGGCCCGGATGACCTCGTCGTAGAACACGAACAGCGCCTCGGGGTCTTCACCGCGTCCACCGAACTCCTCCGGCCAGCCGAGGCCGAGCCAGCCGTCGGCGCCCATCTGCCGAAGGATGCGGGTGAACGTCGGACCGCCCTCGGTCTGGTGCACGAGATCGCGCCGGTCGTCCTCGCTGATGATCTCGGCGAAGTACGCCCGAAGCTCGGCGCGGAGCTGCTTCGAGGCCTGTGAAAGCTCTGGATCCATGTTGGTGTCCTTCATGTTCTTCGTGTTCGTCGAGTGTTCAGCGGTCGGTTCCGAGCACGATCGCGCTGTGCGGCACGGGTGAGCCACCCGTGACGAGCACGTTCGAGATCGGACGATCGGGTTGATTGGTGGAGGTTCCGCGAATGAGCCGGACGCCCTCGGCGATGCCGTTGACGCCGTGCAGATATCCCTCGCCGAGCTGGCCGCCGTGGGTGTTGACGGGCAGGCGCCCGTCGAGCTCGAGATGTCCGTCCTTGACGAAGTCTTTCGCCTCACCGCGGCCGCAGAAGCCGTACTCCTCGAGCTGCAACAACACCATCGGCGTGAACGCGTCGTAGAGCACCGCGGCATCGATCGTGTCGGGACCGAGGCCAGACTGCTGCCAGAGTTGGCGCGCTGTGAGCTCGACCTCCGGCATCTGATCGATCTGGTCGCGGTAGTAACTGCTCATCGAGATCTGCTGAGGCCCGATGCCCTGCGCGGCAGCCTGGATCATCGCAGGTGGGTGCGGCAGGTCACGGGCGCGCTCAGCGCTGACGATGACCAGCGCCTGCCCACCATCGGTCTCCTGGCAGCAGTCCAGGAGACGCAGTGGATCGGCGATCAAGCGGGAGGCCTGATGCTCCTCCAGCGTGATGGGACGGTTATGAAACCACGCACGCGGATTGTTGGCAGCGTGCTTGCGCGAAAGCACCGAGATCCGGCCGAAGTCCTCGCTCGTGGCACCAAACTCGTGCATGTACCGGCGGGCCAAGAACGCCTCCTGCGAGGCTGGCGTCAGCAGGCCGTATGGATTGATCCAGTTGCGGTACTCCTGATCCGTGTTGCTGACGTACGCGAACGGTGGCGGTCCCGATCCGAAACGGTGCCCCGAACGCTCGTTGAAAGCCCGATAGACGACCACGACATCGGCGATTCCGCTCGACACCGCGAGTGCAGCCTGCTGCACTGGCGCGCAAGCCCCACCACCGCCGTGCGGGATGCGGCTGAAGAACTTGATCTCCGGAATCCCCAAGGCCCGCGCCACCGCGATCTCAGGATTGGTCTCCATCGTGAACAGCGCGAATCCGTCTACCTCCTCGACCGGGATTTGCGCGTCGGCAAGCGCCGCGAGGGTTGCCTCGCAGGCCAGCTGCCACTCGCTGCGTCCCGAGTCCTTCGAGAACTCTGTCGCACCGATGCCGGCAATCGCGGCAACGCCGGAAAAACCCTTCGTCATGCGTGCTCCTCTTGAAGTTCGTCGATACGTACCCGTGCCGTGACGTGGACTCCGCGCTCATGGCGACCGGCGACCTTGAGGGTCACCTGCCCCTGCTCGACGACTTCGACCGTCGCGTCGAAGGTCAGGGTGTCGCCGGGATGCAGTGGCATCCCGAGTCGCAGCGATACTGAGGCCAGCCGAGCATTGGGGCCGCTCCAGTCGGTCACGTAGCGATCGATAAGGCCATTGGTCGTGTTGATGCTGATGAAGATGTCGGGGGTCCCCCGCCGGACAGCGGCGTCCGGATCGTGGTGGACGTCCTCGAAGTCCTGCGAGGCGATGGCGCCGGCAACGATCAACGTCCGGTCGATCGGAAGCCGAAGCGTCGGGAGAGCATCACCCACGGAGAGATCCGAGATGTTCATGCTTCTCCCCCGTCCTGCGGCTGGCGGCGACGCAGGCGCGGCAGGTGCTCGCCGTGCGGATGTGTGCCGAAGAAGACCTCGAGCTCGAGGCCGATGGCTAGATCCGCGTGGTCCACGCCTTCGATGTCGGCGACCAGGCGCGTCCCTTCCTCCAGATCGACCAAGCCGACCGCAAGCGGGTAGGTGAAGCCCGGATCCTGCGGATGATGCACCACGGTCCAGCTGTGCAATACGGCCTTCCGGGTCGACTCGAGCGCGTCCCAGTCGAATGACCGGCAGTGCGGACAGGCCGGGCTCGGCGGATGCCGCAGCTCACCGCAGTCGGCACAGCGCTGGATCACGAGACGGTTCTCGGCCGCGGCCTCGAACCAGAACTGGTTGTCATGGGTACGGACCAGCGGCGGAACGCCCGTGCGGCCGGGGGTGCTCATGCTGCCGTCTTCGGAGCGAAGCGCAGCAGCCGGAACTTCTCGGTCACGAGCAGCTCTTCGTGCTGGTCGACATAGCGTTTGGCCAAGGTGATGAACCATCCTTCTCCGAGCGATGTCGTCTTAGGCCCGTGGACCGAGTCGATCGCGAAGTGACATGTGACGCGGGTGCCGACGGCGACCTCGCGGTGATACTCCTGCTCCAGGTCGGTTGCGACGACCGAGGTGAACCCTGCGGCGTCGAGCATCCCCATGAGCTGTCCATAGGCGGTGCCGTCGGGCTGTTCGTTGGCGCGGGAGGCCTGGACCTCTCGCCAGCGGCGGTAGCCCGCCATGACCCAGGTCGAGATCATCGCGGGCGGGGTGACAGCCCGTTCGCGCCCGCTGCGACGCGCCGCCTCGTCGTC
This sequence comes from Propionibacteriales bacterium, assembly GCA_038242465.1. Taxonomy (GTDB): domain Bacteria; phylum Actinomycetota; class Actinomycetes; order Propionibacteriales; family Nocardioidaceae; genus Aeromicrobium. The sequence continues at coordinate 5,860 of JBBSSC010000003.1, forward strand.
GACATATACGGGGTTGCGGTCGTCCAGCGCCTCAACCCAGTTGCGGATCATGCCGGCATCGACTGCGTAGCGAGCGACTCGCGGCGGCTCTGCAACCTGACCGATGAACTCGGTAAGGTCGGCTGGGTCGATCGTCGGTCCAGACATCGTCGGCTCCTCTTCGGGGCGCTAGTCCGGCCCCATTGATTTCACGCTAATGACCGGTTGCGACCCGACCGGGAGCGTTCTCATCTAATGGCAACGCTCCGGCGGTCGGCCGGAGCAGCCAGATCGCTGCGAAGCCTGCCGCCAGGCAGAACACGACGCCGCTGAGCATCGCGAAAGCGACCGCCAGATCCCCGCGACCGGAGGCAGCATGCTCCAGGAGCGCCGTCGACAGAGCGCTTCCCATCGCGAAGCCGGCGAATCTGACGACGACGTTCAGTCCCAGCGCGCTGCTGATCTCGGAGCCGGGGACGCTGCCGATCATCAACGCCGGAATAGCATTGAAGCTGAGTCCACCAGCCGTCCCGCCGAGCGCCATCGCCATGACCGCCTGCCACGGCTCGGCGTGCCACAGGGCGAAGGACGCGCAGGCGAGGGCGAACACGAGGCAGCCGAACGGCAACAGCCAGCGGGCTCCCCAACGGGCCTCGAAAGGCGCAGCCAGCCGGTTCCCGACGACGCTGAAGGCCGCGTACGGGACCAGCAGCAGGCCGGACGCAAGAACGGACCCGTCCTGTCCGTAACCCGTGACCCGCGGGTCTGCCTGCACCACGACCGTCACGACGCCGAGCAGTACGTAGCAGCCGATGCCCAGCATGAGTCCCGCGATGTGTAGGCCCAGAACGCCCGGTCGTGCCGCGAGCGCGAGGTCGACCAGCGGGAACGAGATCCGCCTGAACCAGAGCACGGCCCCACCGAGCAGGATCACCGACAGCGCGAGCATCGCCGCACACAGCTCCCACGGCCACACGCCGCTCTGGCTGATCATCATGAGCAATGCCAGGATGCCGCCCATCATGAGCAACGCACCGAGAACGTCGACCCGGGCCGGTGCATCCTCCGTCGAGCCGGGGATGGTCAGCAGCGCCAAGACCAGCGCAATCCCCATGAAGGCGGCACCCGCCCAGAAAGCCGTGGGGATGTTCGCGAACTCCACGATAGAGGCGGTGATGGGATAGCCCAGGCCCGCCGAGGCCACATTGGCGACGGACAGCGCCCCGATCGCTGAGCGTCGCCGCGATGCATCCAGCGACTCGCCCGCGACAGCGAACAGCAGCGGCGTGATCGAGAAGGCCAGACCCTGTAGACACCGGCCCACGATCATCGTCCCGATCCCGAGTGGCAATGCCGCGATGGCGGCTCCCAAAGCCGCCAGAGCCAGCATGATCAGCAGGACAGGGCGGCGTCTCCGGCCGGCACCGACCCGGCCGACGACAGGTGCCGCGACGGCCCCCACCAGGAAGGGCGCCGTGAGGATCCACTGTGCGGTCGGCAGCCGGATCCCCTCCTGCGCCGCGACCTCCGGCACCAAGGGGGCACCGAGGCTGCCCGTGATCCCCGTCCCGGCGGCCAGGACGACGAGCACGCCGACCAGCATCCTGGGGCCTGGTGTGAACCGTGCGGATGTCAACATACGTGGCCGGCGCCTCCGAATCGGGTCCAGTCATCCGGATCGTGGGCGATCCAGACCTCGGCCCGATCTCGCTCAAGGAGCTGCGACAACCGGCGCAACGACGCACGCGCTGCGACGCTGTCGACATCGCCCGGGTACGCCGTCTCGGCCTCGAGGGCCGCTCGGGTGTGCACGACGTCCCCACTCAGCACGAGGGTGCGGGACGGTAGCCGCACCTTCAGCGCGAGCGATCCTGGCGTGTGACCGGGGAGATGCAGGATCGTCACTGCCCCATCTGCGAACACGTCATGATCGCCCGCGACCTCGCTCCACGCGATGCCGTGCTGGTCGCCGAAGTCTTCCTCGCGAAACCATGTCCGCGCGAATCGCTCGGGCGCTCGCGCATAGTCGAGCTCGCCGGCACCCACGAACGTCCTGGCATGCGGGAACCGCTTCAACGCACCCGCATGGTCGAAGTGCAGGTGCGAGGCGACGACCGTCGTGATGTCGGACATCGCGAGCCCCCATCGCCCGAGCTGATGCTCCACGACGTGCTCAGCACGGAAGTCGATGTCGATTCGTGTGGCCATCTCGCCGTACGCACCGACCGGATCGCCCGCATGATCGGGATCCAGGCCAGCGTCGAACATCACGATCCCGTCGGCGTGCTCGACGAGGTAGATCGGGAAAGGGATCCGCGGACCGGCAACACCGTGGGCCGGCGACCGATACGTCGCCGGCTCGAGCGCGATGAGCCGGCTCGCGGTGGCCGTCACGTCGTTGCCTGCACGAGCTGCTGGGAAGCTGCGGGCAACGAATTGAGGCGACCGGCATCCCTGAACCGGTCGCGGATGAGCTGACGGTCGGCGTCGGTCAGCGGACGGTACGCCTCCTCACGGCCGGGCGACCACCACACATCGCCCGCCTCCCACGCCTGTGAACGCAGTGGAGCCTTGTCGATCTTGCCGTTAGCGGTCGTCGGCACCGCATCGATGACCCGGACGAAAGTGGGTCGCCACTTGGTGCCAAGATCCGGCTGTTCCGCAAGGAATACGTCGAAGTCGGCCGAGTCGAACGTGGCACCAGGGCGAAGCGTCAGGCAGGTCATCAGGAGATCACCGGTCTGCGGATCTGGGACGGCGTAGGCGTGTGCGCCGGAAAGCGGCGGATAGCGCACCAGGATGCGTTCGACCGGCGCCGTGCCGAAGTTCTCGCCGTCGACCCGCAGCCAGTCCGAGGACCGTCCGGCGAAGTAGAAGAAGCCCGCTTCGTCGCGGTACGCCAGGTCGCCGGTCCAGAAGTCCTCGCCACCGTGGCGCAGGCGCTCGGCCATGGCCTCGGGATTCTTGTAGTAGCCCTCGAAGGCCGATCCCTTACCGAGCACAACGATCTCGCCCGTCGCCTCCTCGGCGTTCAACAAACGGCCCGCAGCATCGAACTGCGCGCGGGGACGCTCGATGTTGTCGTCGCCCCGGATTTCTGCGACAAGTCCGGGCACGGGAAGTCCGAGCGCGCCGGCGGGTGAGTCCGGAGTCGGCACGATGCGGATGACGCCCTCACTGGCGCCGTAGCCTTCGCGCACCTCGCAGCCGAATCTCTGGCCGAATGCGACGGCCTCGGCCGGCGATGCCTCCGATCCGAAGGCGACTTCGAGCGAGTTATCGGCGTCCGCCGCCGACTCGGGCTGGGCCAGCACATAGCTCAGGATACGACCGACATAATTCAGGAACGTCACGCCCTGCTCGCGGATGTCGCTGGAGAACCGGCGAGCCGAGAACTTCCGGATCATGAACACCGTGGCTCCCACCTCGGCGGCCGTCGCGAGGCTCATCATGATCGCGTGACCGTGGAACAGCGGTAGGCACAGGTAGTTAACCGAGCCACGATGCACCGAGACGCGTTCACTCATCTTCTCGGTCAAGGAGCCCAGCCGGCCCTGCGTGCAGATGACGGCCTTCGGTGCGCCCGTCGAGCCCGAGCTGAACAGCAGCAGGAAGATCGACGTGGGGTCCGGACTCGGCAGGTCGGTGGGCGCTCCGGCGTGGGCCTGCAGCAGCTCGCGATAGGTCTCGGACTCGATGTCGAGCACACGATCGGCGTCGAGCGGCAGATCCGGGAAGTCATCGGAATCGAGATACAGCGGCTCGGTGACGAGCAGATCGCAGTCGGCGTGCGTCACATCGTGGACGAGCTCGGCGCCGCGCCGCGTCGGGTTGACCCCAACGATGACATCGCCGCTCAGGGCAGCGCCGAGCAGCCAGAACACGAAGTCGGGGGTGTTTTGCATCAGGACGCCGACGTGGACCTGGGTGCGCCCCTCGCCGGGTCGGATGTTCCGCAGGATTGACGCCCGGACGGCGGACTCCCGCACGACCTCGTCCCACGTCCAGCAGCGGCCTTCGAACCTCAGCCCTTCCTTCGTGTCACCAGCTCGTGACCTCACAACATCGGCGAACGTCCGCACAGATTTGACCTTTCTCGGGGGGTGTCGTTCTGCGGAACCTATGACCGCTCCGGCATCCCGCTGGCTCAGCTCCCACTGGATGGCAGGCATGACGGAACCGATCCGCTGGTGACCGCAATCACAAGAAGGTCTATAATCCAAGCAAGCAATTGCTTAGGAGAAACCCGTGACGGCCATACCTGAGATCCCTGCCGCCGCTCCAGCCCCTGCAAAGCGAGCAGGAGTCGTGCAGCGCGTGACGCAGATCGTCGACGCGCTCGGCGAGGCGCCGGGCCGGCTGCTGCTCGAGGACGTCACCCAGATCACCGGGATGCCGCGCTCGACCGTGTTCCGCATCCTGCGACAGCTCGCCGAGCTCGGCTGGGTCGACGACACCGAGCTCGGCTACTCGATCGGGCCGCGGCTGCGACCGGACGCGTCGACCAACGAGCACGAGGCCATCCGGTCGGCGGCCAGCTCTGCGCTCAACCAGCTCGCCTCGGCCACGGGAGCCGTCGCACACCTCGCAGTGCTCCGGTCAGGCTTCGTGGTCTATCTCGACAAGATCGGCGCGGGGGCCGCACCAACCGTCCCCTCGCAGGTCGGCGCGCGCATCCTAGCCACCGAGGCCGCCGCGGGGCTCGCGATCCTGGCGAGCATGAGCCCGGAGGACGTCGACAGCGTCCTCGGACAGACCGGGATCGCCAGCGAGCGCTGGGATGAATCACTTCACCGTGATCTGTTCCGCATCCGCCAGCACCACGGCATCGCGCAATGGGCAGGGGCCAACCGCAACAGCGGGATCAGCTCCATCGCTGCTCCTATCATGGGGCCCAAGGGGCCCGTCGGGGCATTGTCGGTGGCTCGTCGCGGCGCACTGCCGATGTCATCGGTCGCCCCTTTGGTAACCGAGGCAGCACGGGTCACGAGCCGTAGGCTGTTCCCGAAATGGGAGCCGGTACCGCGCCGCTGCCCACCGCACGTTTAGCGAACGCGGTCGATGGGGACGAAAACGCCCCGGGCTTCGACGGCCTTCCGCTCACCGTCCCACACGAATCCCTCCGCGAGGATGCGCCGGGCCCCGATGTCGACCAGGGAGGCCTCTACCGTGATCGTCGTGCCCAGCGGCACGCCGTGGCGGAACGAGACATCGAGCTGAGCGGTGTACGACGGCTCGGCCTCGGCCATGACGAGCACTCCCAGGACGGCATCGAGCATCGCCGCCGCGAAGCCCCCATGCAGGAGCCCAGGCGGGCCCTCGTGCAGCGCATCGAGCGTCAGCGTCGCGCGCGCAATCCCACCGACCACCTCGATCGCGAGCGGGATACCCAGCGGGTTGTAAGGAAACATGTGCCAGGGCCGGCCCGACTCGATCTCGCGCAGGCGGTCCGGGGCGAACGGGACGCGTCGTACCCCATCGAGGCTCGATACCTCCAGGTCCTGGGCGATCCGGTCGATCTGCTCCGCTCGGAGCCTCAGATCGTCCTCGTCGACGGATGCCCGGGCCACAGCCCTCATCAACCGCCGGGTCGACTGCAGAAGATCAGTTGCAGCGGCCGAATGACCTGTCGCGCGACGCATACGAACTCCATCCTGGACGAGATCCTCCACCTCGTCCCGCGTCAAGCTAGTGGCCGCCGCCGAGCCGAATCTCCGCCCTCTCGCTGGATGGGAGCGGCATTCCGAAGCTAGGAGCCGATCTGTCGCAGCTCGACGAACAGCGCCTCGGCCTCGGCGCAGAGCGTGTCACCGGACCACATCTCGCCGCGCAGATAGCGCTTCCGGCCATCCTCGCGAGCAAACCACGCGCGCAGCCGGACCGGGGTCCCGAGCGGGACGGTCGAGCGGAAATCCGTCTTGAGATACGCGGTTCGGGCCGGCTTGCGCCCGCCCGCAGCGGCCTGCATCCCCAGCACCTCGTCGAAGATATTGAGAATCGCGCCACCGTGCGCAGCCGAACCCCCGCCCAGGAAGAACGCGCCGAACGTCACGGTGCCGACGATCTCCTGGTCATCCTCGCTCTCGACGATGAACGGCGGAAGTGAAAGCTGGCCGCGCACCGGCAGGGAGGGTATCCGGCCGGATAGACGCTCCGTCTCGGCCTTCTCGAGGGGCTCCAACACATCGGTCCAGCCCCGCAGATCCGCCGCGAGCCCCTCCAACGTCGCGGCGTCCGGCGCCGCCTTCGCCAAGGCATCGTGGAATGCGTGCAGAGCGTCGAGCGCGGAGGCATAGGCCCTGAGCTGCTCGGGCTCCACGGCATCGTTGCGGAACGTCGCCCAGGCCATCGGGTCAGAGATCGTCATGGGGGTCCTTCAGTCGGCGAACCGGTCAAGGCTAGACCGCAACTCGCGCGCAACTGGGTACCGGGTATTAATGGTGTGACCCACAACACTGGAGGATGCCGTGCAGTACCCGCTCATCATCAGGGACTTTCTCGACCGTGCGGTGACCGTCTACCCCGAGCGCATCGCCGTCGTCGACGAGCCAGACCAGCCAGCCGAGTCCTGGGGTGAGATCACGTACGCCGAGATGGGTCGCCGCGCCAAGGCGCAGGCCGCAGCGCTCGATGAGATGGGCGTTCCCGTCGGCGGGCGGGTCGCGATCGTTTCGCAGAACTCTGCGCGCCTGCTGACCTCCTTCTTCGGCGTCTCGGGATGGGGACGTGTTCTGGTGCCGGTCAACTTCCGGCTCGCGGTCGCCGAGATCCGGTACATCGTCGAGCACTCCGGCGCCGAGGTACTCATCGTCGACCCCGAGCTGCGCCACCTCGTCGATGAGATCGAGTGCCAGCGGAAGTTCGTGATCGGCGAGGACGATGACACCCTCTGGGGCTCCCAGGCCGAACCGCGGCCGTGGGAGGGCGACGAGAACGCCACCGCCACGATCAACTACACCTCCGGTACGACTGCGCGCCCCAAGGGCGTCCAGCTGACGCACCGCAACAACTGGCTCAATGCCACGGTGTTCGCGGTGCATGCCTCGGCATCCGATCACGATGTCCACCTGCACACGCTGCCCATGTTCCACGCGAACGGCTGGGGCTGGCCGTTCATCATCACGGGCGTCGGCGGCAAACATGTCGTGATCCGCCAGATCGACGGCACCGAGATTCTCAAGCGCGTCCAGGAGCACGGTGTGACCGTGATGTGCGCGGCACCTGCCGTCGTCACGGCCATCCTGGATGCCGCGAAGGCATGGGACGGCGAGATCCCCGGGCGCGATCGCGTCCGCATCATCGTGGCCGGGGCTCCCCCGCCGACGCGCACGATTGAGCGCATCCACGACGAGCTGGGCTGGGAGTTCATCCAGATCTACGGCCTCACCGAGACGTCGCCGCTCCTAACGATGAGCCGCATGCGATCCGAGTGGGACGATCTCACGCCGCACCAGCAGGCCGTCAACCTCAACCGGGCGGGTGCGCCGGTGATCGGTGTCCGGATGATGGTCGACGACCAGGGCGAGGTGCTGGCGCAGTCGAATCACTCACTCGAGTCGTATTGGGAGAATCCCGAGGCGACCGCCGATGCCCAGTCCGGCAACTGGTTCCATACCGGCGACGGCGGGACGTTCGAGGACGGTTACATCACGATCGCCGACCGCAAGAAGGACGTCATCATCACGGGCGGTGAGAATGTCTCCTCGATCGAGGTCGAGGACGCCTTGATGTCGCATCGTGCGGTCAAGGAGGTCGCCGTGATCGGCATCCCCGACGAAAAATGGGGCGAGCTGATCACCGCACTCGTCGTGCTCGACGTCGATGAGGACTCCGTCGATCAAGCCGCCCTCGTCGCTCACTGCCGCACGCACCTCGCGGGCTACAAGTGCCCCAAACGCATCGAGTTCCGCGCAGAGCTGGCCCGCACAGCAACCGGCAAGCTGCAAAAATTCAAGCTCCGCCAAGAGTTCTGGAAGGACGCCGACCGCCAAATCAATTAGCCGCTGACGAGGGGGTTACTGCCCTCCCAGGAGGGGGTTATTGCCCACAGGGTCGTCACTAACCCCCTCCTCGCGGGGCGGTAACCCCCTCGTCAGCGAGCGTGGTCTTAGTCAGCGCTCGGGCGGGCGGCCGGCGGTCATGACGGTGCGCTCGTCGATGAAGTCGACCGTCAGAGCTCGGTACTCGATCTTCCACTCATGGCCCACGCAGCGGTATCGGTCGTCATAGTGCAGGTGCCAGACCCAGTCACGTCCATCGCGCACATGGTGTGCGACGCAGGACACCCGCCCAATGGCCGCCACGTCGCCAGACGGCGTGAACACTTCGCCGACGATCGCGTGAAACGTGACGTCGAAGTGCCTGACCTGCGAAAGGCCTTCGGAGATCGCAGGTCGGCCGACGATCGAGCGTATCGGGCCATACGCTCGCGGCGGCTCGGGCAGGACGAGCTCAGCATCGGCGGTGAAGAGTGCGGCCGCCACCCCGAACTTCGTCTGGTCGACTGCTGCGGCGTAGCGACTCACCAGCTGACTCAGCTCACTGCGCACCATCTCATCACTCACATTAACAACCTAGCATTTGCTTGCCTCTGCGCTGAGGAGGCGGTTAGCGCCCCTTGAGGAGGGGGTTACGGCCTACGAGATCCGTAATAACCCTCTCCTCGCAGGGCGGTAACCGCCTCCTCAGCGTTGCGAGTGAGCTACGGGCGGATGCTGACGGCGTCGCCCGCGGGGACGAAACGCTTGTCAGCGGCAACCCACTTGATCGGCTTGAAGCCGTCGATGCCGGTCAACAGCGTCGGCGTGCTGAACCACTTGATGCCGTCGATCAGCATTGGCGAGGCGTAGTCCTGGTCGCGCGCAGCTTCCATGACACTCAAACGGGTCAAACCGTCCTTCGAGGCCGCAGCCTGCTTCAGCGTGTTGACGACCAGGTCAGCCTGCGTCCAACCGGACACGGCGACAGCGTTGCCCTGAACCTCGGCCGGAACCTTGGCCGCAGTCAGCTGCGCGACGTATTCCTTGACGCCGGCATCATCCTTGTTCTCAGGAGCGTTGGGATCCTTGCCGAATGCTCCCAGCTCGATGCCGTCGGCAGCCTTACCAGCGGCAATGTACTCGACCGCGTTGACACAGTTGCTTGGCTTCAGGACCAGCTTGGGCGCGTAACCGATCCGGCCACGAGCGGTGTCAAAGGCACCGCAGGTTCCGGTCACACCACCGTGGTAGACAACTTCGACGCCGGCAGCCTTCATCGCCGTTGCAGCAGCAACCGGATCGGCGTCAGAGACAACCTTGGTGATCTTCAGATCGTCCTTGTCAGCTGCTGCCTTGAACGCATCGCCCTGCACCTTGCCAGAAGCCGTCGGGTTCTCGACGATCCCGACCTTGACACCGTCGGGGTAGCGCTCCTTGATCAGGTGGACCAAGAACTTGGCTTCATTGGAGGCCAACGGCAGGATCGTGGTGGTCCACGGGAAGTCCTTAACGTTGACGTAGTCCGCGGTCGAGGTGCTCGGGTAGAGCATCGGCACGCAGGCAGCGTTCTGGTCGTCGACCAGGGCGCCCGTTCCACCAGAGCCAAATGTTGTGACGGCGTCGACCTTCATGCTCTCGATGAACTCCACGCCATTCGCCTTGGTCTTGTCAGGCTGGAATGCGTCGTCCTTGTACGTGACCTTGATCTTGACGCCATCGATGCCGCCCTTGGCGTTCTCGGCGGCGATACGGGCATCGTAACCGGACGTAGCCAGTTCGACGGCTCCCGCAACCGGTCCTGAAAGGGGTGCGCTGTAGCCGATCTTGAACGTGTCCTTGATCGGCGCAGTCGCCGAGTCGGGATCGTTGCAGTCATCGAGATTGATGCTGAACTTCGACGGGTCCGAGGCAGTTCCGGCGGCGCCTGCATCGGACGAGTCGCTGCCTCCGCCACACGCACTCAGCGTGAGGGCGGCAGCTGCTGCCAACGGAAGGACGAAGCGACGTGCGCCAGTAGCCTTGCTGATCTTCATGTCTTGCCTTTCTACATACTTCACGGTCATCTGCGGATGCATTGCCGTGTCGGGGGTGATGAGAAGCGAACCGATCGTCTAGCTCTTACGGGCCCCTTCCGGCTTCTTCGCAATGGCAGGCGTGATGACCAACACCTTGCGCACCGCCTTGGTGATCCCGCCGACGATTCCGGCAGGCGCCACAAAGATCACGAAGATCAGCACGACGGCGAATAACACCGCGGCCGACTGTCCCTGACCGATGTCAGCTGTGTAGTACGGGATGTAGACGACGGCCAGCGCACCGAGCAACGGCCCGCTTCGAGTCGCCTCGCCGCCCAGGACCAGCCCGATCAACAGGGTGATGCCGGCCAACAGAGTGAACGACCCCTCAGCGAAGAGGCTGCCTATATACATCGCGAAAAGGCTTCCGCCAACACCCGTGATCGCCCCCGAGACACCGAATCCCGTGGTCTTCATGGCGGCGATGTTGATGCCCGACGATGCTGCGGCGATCTCGTTCTCACGCACCGCGATCATGGCCTTGCCGTAACGGCTGCGGACCATGTTGTGGATGATCAGCATCGTCAGCAGCAGCACCACGACGCACAGCCAGTACATCCACTGGGTCCGTTCGCCCAGCGCGAAGCCGGACCACTCAGGTGGACGTAGTTCCTGGCGGCGGATCATAAGACCCTCAGCGCCGTTGGTGAGGCCTTCGAACTGCCCGATGATCTCGGGGAATGCGACGCCGAAGGCCAGGGTCACCATCGCGAGGTAGAGACCCCTGATCCGCAGCGCGGGCAGACCCACGAGCAGACCCACGACGAAACACAGGACCAGTGCGGCCGGAATAGTTGCGAGCGGGTCCCAGCCGTACTTAACGATCAGGACGCCCGTCGTGTACGCACCCAGGCCGAAGAACGCCGAGTGCCCCACCGACAGCAGACCTATATATCCCGTTGCGACGTTGAGGCCGGCGATCGCGATCGCGAAGATCGCGACGCGGGTCAGCTGGCCTTGGTTGAACGGATCGAGCTGCCCTCCCCACACGATCACGAGCACGGCGACCGCCGCACCGCCGATCAGCAAAGCGGTATGGGCACGATCACCGCGACGGATGATCCTGGGGCCCTTGCGGGCCGGCGCAACTGCCACCGGCTCCGCCTTCGAATTCAGCATGTCGGTGCTCACACTCGCTCCAATCGGCGGGTTCCATACAGTCCGGTGGGCTTGATCGTCAGCACTCCGACGATCAAGATGAGCGCGAAGGTCAGCGAGAAAGAACCATTGATAAAGCTGACGTAGCCGTTGATCATCGCCAGGCCGACGCCCATGATCAGGCCCCCGACCACAGCACCCTTGATGCTGTCCAGACCGCCCAGCAACGCTGCTGCGGAGGCGAAGATCAGCACGTGGAACATCGAGGCCAGGTTGAGCTGGCCCGGCGGAATCGTCGGCACCAACATCACACCGGCCAACGATCCGATCGCAGCCGAGAGCCCCCAGCTCAGCGTCAGGATGCGGCCGACCTTGATGCCACACAGCGCGGCTGATTCAGGATTGGTCGCAACGGCCCGCATCTCCAGGCCGAGGCTCGTCTTCTTGAACAGCAGCACCAGACCGATGACAGTGGCGGCCGTGAAGAGCCATACGAACAACGCGTCATAATGCAGCCGTGCACCAAAGACCGAGAAGTAGGTGCCCTCGCTGGACGGAAACATGGTCGGGAAGACTTTGTCGTCCGAGCCCCAGATCCAGCCGGCGAGTCCGTTGAGGCCCGTGAACAGGCCTAATGCAACGATCAAGATCGCCGTCTCGTCCCGCTTTCGGACCGGACGGATCAAGAAGCGTTCGGCAAGCGCACCCATGATGAAGCCGAGGATGACGACAGGGACGATCGCAACCCAGATGTTCAGGCCTCGCTCGGTCAGCCACCAGGCCACATAGGCCGTGAAGAGCGCGAACTCTCCTTGAGCAAAGTTGATCGTCGTCGAACTGCGGAACACGACCACCAGAGCGAGGGCGATCAGCACGTAGATCGACCCCGACGTCATGCCGGCAAAGAGTCGAGACAGGAATATGTCCATCGAATAAGTCCTAATAGCCTAGGTACGCTTGGCGGATGTTGTTGTTGTCGCGGAACGACGCAGCGGTTCCCGACGAGGCGACCGCGCCGACCTCCAGCAGGTAGACACGCGATGCGATATCGAGTGCGAGCTCAGCGTTCTGCTCAACCAGCAGCAGTGCAGTCCCTGATTCAGCGCTGACCTTGCCGAGCGTCTCGAAAAGACCCTGGATGATCAGCGGCGCCAGCCCGAGACTGATCTCATCGCACAGCAACATGCGGGGTTTGCTCATCAGCGCGCGGGCGATGGCCAGCATCTGCTGCTCACCACCTGAAAGCGTTCCGGCTACCTGATCGCGGCGTTCGGCGAGGCGCGGAAAGATCGTGAACCAGCGGTCCATCTCCTCTTCGACCTGCTTCTTGCTGCCCAGGTTGGTTCCGCCAACTCGCAGGTTGTCCTTAACATCGAGCGCAGTCAGCGTTCCGCGGCCTTGCGGCACCAGGCTGATGCCGTGCTTGAGCATCTCGTCGGGACGCGGGTTGCCGACGGGCTTGCCGTCCACGTGAATCTCGCCGGTGTGTGGGATAAGACCGGAAATCGCACTCATGAGCGTCGACTTGCCGGCACCGTTGGCGCCCAGCACGACGACGACTTCGCCGGCACCGACCTCGAGGTCGATGTCCTGCAGGACATTGATCTGGCCATAGCCGGCCCGCAGCCCGCGGACCTCCAACAGCGGTGATTGGCTCATGCGCTTTTCCCCAGGTAGGCCTCGGCCACTGCCGGGTCACGCTGGACCTCGGCAGGCGATCCGTCAGCGATGGTGCGGCCGAAGTCCATGGCCACGATGTGATCAGAAATTCCCATCACGAGTCCCATGTGGTGCTCGACGAGCAGCGCACTGAAACCGAAGTCCTTCTTCAGGCCCACGATCAGCTCACCCAGCTCATTGACCTCTGAATGTGTGAGACCGCCGGCCGGCTCGTCGAGCAGCAACAGCGACGGGCGGCTGATGAGCGCCCGTGCGAGTTCGACCCGCTTGAGCGTGCCGAAGGGCAGACCCGATGCAGGATGGAATGCGACGTCGAGCAGATCGAGGCGCTCGAGCAGCTCCCAAGCCTCGCCCTCGATGCGGCGCTGCTGCGAACGCGTCGTGGGCCAGCTGATCATCGAGGGTACGAGCCGCGGGGTGTTGACGCTGTGCGCGCCGATCACGGTGTTCTCGAGGACAGACAAGGACGGGAAGAGAGCCAAGTTCTGGAATGTACGCACGATGCCGTGGCGAACCACCTGGTGGCGGCGCAGCGACAGCAGGTCTTTGCCG
>JBBSSC010000004.1:0-17789 GCA_038242465.1 Propionibacteriales bacterium
AGGTGGTCACTGACATTGACTGTCACGGTCAGAGTCAACCACAGGTCGGTTCGCCCCAGGCGCGTTAGGCTCGGGGCATGTCACGGGACGCAGCACCCGAACGACCGCCCAATCTACGGTCGCGGTCGGTGCTTGCGGGTCAAGCCGCGGCCGCATCGTCCGAGGTCGAGGACGCCCTCTGGGCGACGCCCGAGCCCACGTCCGCGGCCTTCTTCGACGTCGACAACACGATCATGCAAGGCGCATCGGTCTTCCATCTCGCTCGCGGACTGCACCGACGCAAGTTCTTCACGACACGAGACATCCTCAGCTTCGCCTGGCAGCAGTTCTACTTCCGCGTCGTCGGAAGCGAGGACCCTGAGCACATCGCGAAGGCCCGCGCTGCGGGGCTCGCCTTCATCGCGGGCCACGAGGTGACCGAGCTCGAGGCCATCGGCGAGGAGATCTTCGACGAGCACATGGCTCACAAGATCTGGCCCGGAACCCGTGCGATTGCCCAGTGGCATCTCGACCGCGGTCAGCAGGTATGGCTCGTGACCGCTGCCCCCGTCGAGATCGCGCAGGTCATCGCCAGTCGCCTCGGCCTGACGGGCGCTCTCGGCACGGTCCCCGAGCACATCGACGGTGTCTATACCGGCGCACTGGTCGGCGACATGCTGCACGGCGACTGCAAGGCCACCGCGGTCCGCGAGATCGCGCGCACGGAGAATCTCGTCCTCGACGAGTGCTACGCCTACTCCGACTCCAGCAACGACCTGCCGATGCTGTCGCTCGTAGGACATCCATGCGCAGTCAATCCCGATGCGGCGCTGCGATCGCATGCCAAAGCCAATGGCTGGCGCATCCGCGACTATCGAACCGGCCGCAAGGTCATGATGGCCAGCACCAAGGTGGCGATCGCTGCTGCGGCTGCGGGCCTGACGTGGACTGTGCTGCGGCGCCGGAGGCAGAAAACCAAGCGCTGACACCCACCCCGGTTCAGGCTAGAGTTGCCCGAATCCAGGGAGGGCCTGTGAGATGTGAGTTGGATGCGCTACGCAATGCGATGGCACTTGCCTTGGCAACTCCGAATGACCGCTCCTTACAGGTAGCACTCGCCCTCGCAGATTCTTCTCCCGCGTACGCCCCCTCGACGGGCGGCCCATCGCCCCACGACGATCTCGATCCCGAAGCCACCCGCCTTCGCGCGCTGGTCGATCTGGCCAAGCAGGGTGACGCGGATGCCTTCGGGCAGCTCTACGACCACTACGTCACGGGCATCTTCCGGTTCATCTACTACCGGGTCGGCTCCCGACAGCTTGCCGAGGACCTCACGAGTGAGACGTTCGTTCGCGGTCTCCGCGCGATCCAGCGCTTCACCTGGCAGGGCAAGGACTTCGGTGCGTGGCTGACCACGATCGCACGCAATCTGGTGGCCGATCACTTCAAGTCGAGCCGATCGCGTCTCGAGATCGTCACCGAGACGATCCCCGAGGGAACAACGCACGCCGCCAGCCCTGAGCAAGAGGTGCTGTCGCTCATCTCCAACGAGATCCTCTTCGAGGCAGTCAACTCGCTTCTTCCCGAGCAGCGCGACTGCATCCTGATGCGCTTCATCCAGGGCCTCTCGATCGCCCAGACCGCGGCGGCACTGGGTCGCAGCGAGGGTGCGATCAAGCAGTTGCAGCTCAGGGCCGTGCGCAGCCTCGCGAAGACTGTCCCCGAGGAGATTCGATGAGCCTGCCTCGCATGATGTCCCCCACACGCGACGCACGTAACTTGGGGCGTGTCAGCGTCGTTGATCTCTTCGACCAGCACGGACAACATTCAGGGAGGTATCCGACGTGATCGGCCGCTTCCATGACGATGCCGACTCGTTCGACGACGCCTTCAACGGTGGCGCTCCTAGCGACGAGCACATCGCCCATCTCGTCCGCTTGGCCGAGAGCATCTGCGCGGCCGCCGTCGAGCCCTCCCCCGACTTCCGCAGCTCGCTGCGCAGCCAGCTGATGACCGAAGCGACCACGACGCTGGTCGCCATGCCTGCCGAGCCGCACCAAACCACGCAGACAGCCCAACGCGCGCGTCCTGCCCGCCGCCGTATCGCGACCGTCACCGCAGCCCTGATCGCCGTCGCCGGCGGCGCGGGGATCGTCGCCTCCAGCGCATCGGCCGTCCCCGGCGAAATGCTCTACTCCGTGAAGCGCACCGTCGAGTCCGTCGAGCTCCAGCTGCACCGCAGCGATGCCTCGCGCGGCTCGTTCCAGCTGTCGCGGGCTGCCGAGCGGCTGTCCGAGGCCCAACAGCTCAACACCGACGGCGGTTCGACCTCACTGATCGTCGACACCCTCGACGACTTCTCGTCCGCGGCCGAAGACGGTTCTAGCAAGCTCTTCACAGAGTTCACCGCGACGGGCGAGGAGAAGTCGATCCGTCAGGTCAACGACTTCGTCGCCGCCTCGAACCTCGACCTGTCCGAACTCTCGGCCCAGCTGCCCGATGGTGCCGCCGACTCCTTCGCGGCCGCCAAGGCCGCGGTCTCCGGCCTCGCATCAGAAGCCTCGACGCTGTGCGCAAACTGCACGCCTCCCGACAACCTTCCGCTCGTGAAGTCCGTCGGCGATACCGCCAACGACAATCCGCAGAAGAAGCCCTCGGCCAAGGGTGGGAGCACCCCAGCAGCTCCTGGCTCCACCCCGGCCGCCAATCCGGGTACTTCCGTGGTGCCAGCACCTGCGGCCACGACAGCGGCTCCTCAGCCTGTCCCCACGAGAGCGCCGACGACCCCGGCCCTCAAGCCCACTCCTCAAGCCCCGTCGCTGACCGACATCACCGATCCCCTGCTGGGCGGCCTCCTCGGCGATGACGAACAACCGGGCCTGGTCCCCGGCCTTCTGGGTGGCCTACTAGGAAAAACGCCGAAACCGTAGAATGAAAAGGGCCCTAGCTGCCCCGGGGCCACTCGAGATTTCGGCGGGACTGTACCGATCCCCCATCCGGATACGTACATGTGCGCCGACATCCTGAGCGCGGCGCGCCCGGCTAGAAGAAGGCGTTGCCTCGATCTACGAGGAGCTTGTAGAGGGTCTGCTGAATGGTCTCGCGGACCTGGTCTGTGACGTTGAACAAGAGCATGGGGTCATCAGCCGAATCGGGCTCGTAGGCGTCGGTGCGCACGGGCTCACCGAACTCGATGATCCACTTGCTCGGCAGCGGGATGAGCCCCAGCGGGCCAAGCAGCGGAAAGAACGGCGTGATGGGCAGATATGGCAGTCCGAGCAGACGCGCAAGCGACGGGACGTTGCCGACCAGCGGGTAGATCTCTTCGGCGCCCACGATCGAGACGGGGACGATCGGCACCTGGGCGCGCATCGCGGAGGAGACGAATCCGCCGCGGCCGAAGCGCTGGAGCTTGTAGCGCTCGGCGAAGGGCTTGCCGATGCCCTTGAACCCTTCGGGCCAGACACCCGCCAGTTCGCCGCCCGCGAGGAGACGTTCGGCGTCCTCGGTGCAGGCCAGGGTGGCGCCGACTTTACGAGCGACCTGCCCGACCAACGGCAACGAGAACACCAGATCGGCACCGAGCGGACGCAGATTGCGACCGGAGTACTTCTTGACCGCATAGCCCGTGATGAGCCCGTCGAGCGGGACGGTGCCCGAGTGATTGGCGACCAGCAGCGCGCCGCCCTCCTCGGGGATGTTCTCGATACCGCGCACCTCGAGGCGGAACCACTTTTCGGCGATCGGCTCGATCGCGCCGGCCAGCACCTCGGCGATCTCGGAGTCGAAGCCGAACTCGTCGACGGGATAGTCGCCGGCCAGACGCCGACGGATCGTCGCGAGCAATGTGGCGATGCGGACTTCCCAGTCAGATCCGAGCACGCGCTGGGCTGCCTCGATCACCGCGACCAGGATGTCGTCGAGCGGGATGCCGGCCGACAGCGGCGCGGCTCCGGCCGTGCGGGTTCGGCGGGACGCCTCTTTAGCGGCTGCGGCAGCCGCAGCGGCGGCGTCCTCGTCGGTGACGGCGCGCAGACGAGGTTTCGGCTCGGACGGAGCGGGAGCCTTCTTCTTCGCGGCGGGCGGCCTGGGCGCCGTTGTCTTCTTGGTGGTCTTTGCCGCAGGCGGCGTTGGCGGAGCGGCAGGCGCGTCCTTTTTGGCCTTCACCACGGGCTTCTTGATAGACGTTCCACCAGCAAGGGAACGCGCAGCTGCCGATGGCGAGGTCGCATGATTGCCACGGCCCGGCTTGCCGCCGGATCCGATCGTCGTCCGCTCATCCGTCATAATCGTCCCCCTATGACAGACATGATCCCCGGTCGCAGGGCCGCGCGGAAGTCATCAAATGTCTCGGGCGAGGTGCGCGCCGGCTCGTAGCCGAAGATGTCGCGCAGCGCCGTGGTGTCCATCGCCCGGCCGAAGGTCAGCAGGCGCGGAAGATCCGGCGGGATATCCGATCCCATGGCGCGGATGAGGCGGCGGGCCGCGAAGGCGAAGCCGACGGGGGGCAGCGGGACGAGCGGGCGGCCAAGGCGGCGAGCTGCCTGGCTCAACAGCACGATGCCATCGCCTGCGGCGTTGAACGTGCCGGGCCGGTCGTTGACGACGGCCTGCGTGAGGATCTCGAGGGCGTCGTCGAGTCCGAGGAACTGCAGGCGGGGATCGAAGCCCAGCACCGCTGGAAGCACCGGATTGCTGAAGTAGTTGCGCAACGGCGAATCGATCTTGGGATGCAGGATCTGCGCCGCACGGATCGTGGTGATGATGACGCCGGGACGACGACGAGCGAAGCCGCGGACGTACGACTCGACCTCGACGATGTCCTTGGGAAATCCGGAGCGGACGCCTTGGCGAGCCAGCGCCGACTCATTGAACATCGCCGGATCTCGTGCCGACGATCCGTAGACCGCGGCCGATGAGCCCAGAACGAGCTTGCTGACGTTGGCCGAACGCTTACAGGCGGCAAGGAGCTGCATCGTCCCGATGACGTTGAGCTCCTTGCCGCCTACACGACCCCGCAGAGGCGGGTTGACGTCAAGGTGGACCACCGTGTCGACCTCGTCGACTGCGATGACCTTGCCGATGACCGGTGTGCGGATATCGGCACGGACGAACTTGACGCCGCCCAGATCGACAGCGGGCAGGATCGTGTCGATCCCGACCACTTTGCCGATGCCGGCGTCCTCGCCGAGCTCGGCAAGCCGTCGCGCGTACATGGACGCGAACGAACCTGCCACCCCCGTGACAAGGACGACCCGACTCATCTGGGTGGTGGGCTTACTTACCCAGACGGCGACGCTGCACGCGTGTGCGCTTCAGCATCTTGCGGTGCTTCTTCTTCGACATCCGCTTACGACGCTTCTTGATGACTGAACCCACGGGTCACTTCAATTCTTGTCGGCCACGCGCAGGTGGCTGGTGTGCAGTTGAGACTGGTCGCCACGACGACGGACGAGGCGCTGAAACTGCCTCTGCCTTCGGTCATGGCTGCACCTCAGCCTACACGTCGGTGCTGGTCGGCCTGATCGGCCAACCAGACTCGGTCGTACGGCGGGCGCGAGGGGGCCTGCTGGTCAGCCGGCTTGGAAGTACGAGGTGCCCAGGAACTCCTGGACGGCGCGCTCGGGCACCCGGAATGACCGGCCCACGCGAATGGCATCGAGCTCGCCGGAGTGGACGAGTCGGTAGACCGTCATTTTCGAGACACGCATCTGACTGGCCACTTCAGCGACTGTCAAGAACGTCGGTCCGGATGCCATTGCACCACCTGCTTCCTGAGGGGCACGCGCGCTCTCTGGCTTCCCCACCAGAGAAACAGCGCGCGTGCCTTGTTTGAGACTAGTGCCTCTGGACCCCCCGGGAACAGGGGTTGTCCAAATTCACTTGCGCGGACTTTTCAGGGTATTTATGGCCTAGGGCTGGGGGTCGAGACCGTTGAGCGGGAATGCCGCCTGACGGGTGGCGTGGATCGAGCGATCGAGCCAGCTAGCGGGGTCGTAGCCCTGTTCCCACGTGCGGTACCCGGTGGTGCGACCGTCGGTCATGCGCAGGGGTCCGGACGCCCCGCGCAGATGCTCGATGCGCTCCCGCCACTGCGCAGGCGTGGGGGTCTGCGGATCGATGGGATGGCCCGCGACGATCGCCAGCAGGTGGGCCCAGGCGCGCGGGACGACGTCCATCACGGCATAGCCGCCACCGCCAGTAGCGACCCACTTGCCACCACATACTTCTTCGGCCAAATCTCGCAGGACGAGATATGACGCGCGCTGGCCATCGACGCTGAGCATCAGATTGGTTAGCGGATCGTCCATGTGCGAGTCGCAGCCCTGCTGCGTCACCAGGATGTCAGGTGCGAACTCGCGCACCAGGGGCGGTACAACCGCGTGGAATGCGCGCAGCCAGCCGGCGTCCGACGTGCCGGGTGGCAGCGGCATGTTGACCGCCGCCCCCTCGGCTCCCTCTCCACCTGTCTCGGTCGAGAAGCCGGTGCCGGGGAACAGCGACTGCGGCCCCTCGTGGATCGAGATCGTCAGGACGCGCGGGTCGTTCCAGAACATCCGCTGCACGCCGTCGCCGTGGTGGGCGTCGACGTCGACATACGCGACCTTCTCGGCTCCGTTGTCGAGCAGCCAGCGTATTGCCAGCGCGACATCGTTGTAGATGCAGAAGCCGCTCGCGTTGCCGGGCATCGCATGGTGCAGGCCGCCGCTGATGTTGACCGCGCGGGGCGCCTGACCCGTCCAGACCCGTCGAGCCGCCTCGACGCTGGCACCCGCAATCAGGGCGCTGGCCTCGTGCATGTGCGCGAAGACGGGGTTGTCGTCACCGCCCAGACCGATCGTCAGATCCGCATGCGTCGGGTGATCGCTGAGCTTGTGGACGCGCTCGATGTAGGCGGGCGAGTGGATCTGCGCGAGCTCGTCCTCCGTGGCAGGCGTCGCGCCCACGACATCGAGATCGTCGACGATGCCGAGCTCATCGGCCAGCTCCATCGTGAGCTCGATGCGCACCGGCGCCATGGGATGGGACTGGCCGAAGTTGTACGTCGTCAAACGCTCGTCGAAGACGAGCGAGGCGCGATCGGTGCTCATCTCAGTCATCTCAGGCCGGTCCCGAGAGCTCGGCCGAGCGAGCCGCGGCAGCGGAAACGCCTGCGACCAGACCCTCCATGACCCCACGCTCGTCGAAGGTCGTGATGGCGGCGTGTGTCGTCCCGTTGGGGGATGTGACGCGGCGACGCAGTTCTTCGGCGCTGACATCAGACTCTGCCAGCAGCCTCGCCGCGCCGACGAGTGTCTGGGCGGCAAGCAGGCGCGCCGTCTCGGGGTCAAGCCCCTCGGCGACACCGCCGGCGATCATCGCCTCAGCGAGGTAGAAGACGTAGGCGGGGCCAGAACCGGAGACCGCCGTGACGGCGTCCTGGCGGCTCTCGTCGACAGCCACGACTTTGCCACCGGACGCGAGGAGCGTGGTCACGGCGTCGAGCTGATCGGCCGAGCACGACGCGCCGGGCGAGATGCCGAACATCCCCTCCCCCACGAGCGCCGGCGTGTTGGGCATCGCGCGAATCACCGCGACGCCAACGGGCAGAGCCGTCTCGATCGTCGAGATGCGGACGCCTGCGGCGAGCGAGACGACCGTGGCACCGGGGCGCACGGCGGGGGCGATCTCGTCGAGCACCGCCGCGACGTCCTGGGGCTTGACCACCAGCAGGACGATATCGGCACCGGCGGCCGCGCTGGCATTGTCGGTGACATCGACACCGTGGATACTGCGCAGCTCGGCGGCACGTTCAGTGCGCTTCTCGCTGATGACGATGTCGCTGGCGGGGTGCCCAGACGACAGGATGGCCGACAGCAAGGTTTCGCCCATGACGCCCGCACCGAGGATCGCGATCCGTTGACTCATGCGTTCCACACTAGTGTCGTGGCGTGCGCCAACGTCTCGACCCGTTCATCGTCGCCCTTTTGGCGGCGGCCGTGGTTGCATCTTTCCTGCCCATCAGCGCCCAGCTCCTTGACGTCCTGCAGGTCATGTCGGTCATCGCGATCGGGCTGCTCTTCTTCCTTTACGGGGCCCGCCTCTCGACCGCGGAGACCCTCGCGGGCCTTCGCAACTGGCGGTTGCAAGGCATCATCGCGGCGACGACATTCGTGGTGTTCCCGCTGCTCGGCCTACTGACCCAGCTGCTCGACGGCAATCTGCTGCGGTCATCGCTCGCGAGCGGAGTCCTGCTGCTGTGCCTCGTGCCGTCGACGGTCCAGTCGTGCGTCGTCTACACACGGATCGCGGGCGGCAACGTCCCGGGCGCGGTCGTGAGCGCCTCGCTATCGAATCTGATCGGCGTCTTTCTGACGCCACTTCTGGTGGCTCTGCTGATGACGGCCGACGCATCCGTCGACGCGGGTTCGATCGTGCGGATCGTCTTGCAGCTGTTCGTCCCGTTCGTCCTGGGCCAGCTGCTGCGCCCCTGGATCGGTGGCGCGGTGCAGCGCAACGATGCTCGCCTGAAGCTCTTCGACCGCAGCAGCATCGTGCTCGTGGTGTTCGTTGCGTTCAGCAAGGGCCGACAAGCCGATGTCTGGTCCTCGCTGAGTGTCTGGTCGATCCTCGCCGTCGGCGCGGTGTACCTCGCGGTACTGATCGTCGCGATGGCCTGGACCGTCGTCGCGGGCCGGGCGCTGGGCTTCTCCCGCGCCGACCGCATCGCGATGCTGTTCTGCGGATCCAACAAGTCACTCGCGAGCGGGCTGCCCATAGCGACGGTACTGTTCGCGGGCGGCGACGTCGCGCTGATCATCCTGCCGCTGATGCTCTACCACCAGCTCCAGCTCATCATCGGCGCTGTGCTGGCCGGCCGGCTGGCTCGCTCGTCGCCGTGATCGGTGGCGGGTCAGACCGAAGCGTGGAGGCGGGTGAACGCCAATGCCTCGAGTAGATCGGCCTCACGCTCGGACTGGTCCTTGGCCTTGCGGGTGTTGATCTCGACCACGATCTCGCCATCGAAGCCAGAGGTTGCGACAGCCGCGAGGAACTCCTTGCACGGCTGCGTCCCGCGTCCGGGGATCAGGTGCTCGTCCTTGGCTGAGCCCGAGCCATCGGCGATGTGGACGTGCGCGAGGCGTGTGCCGAGTGCCTTGGCCATCGCTACGGGATCGCCGCCCGCCGTCGAGCTGTGCGACAGGTCGAGCGTGACGTTGGCATAGTCCTGCTCGATCGGGTCCCAGCTCGGCGCGTAGGCCTGGAACTCACGCTTGCCGCTGCGCCACGGATACATGTTCTCGACCGCATACGTGATGCCGTGCAGCTGCTCCAGATCGGCGATGCCTTCGACGAATCCGCGAGCGTAGTCGCGCTGCCACCGGAACGGGGGATGGACCACGATGACCGAAGCTCCGACCGCGTGCGCCATCTCGGCGCTGCGGTGCAGCTTGTCCCACGGATCGGCTCCCCAGACGCGCTGCGTCACGAGCAGGCACGGCGCATGGATCGAGACGATCGGAACCTCGTGGAATGCGCTCAACGCCTTGACCGCGGTGATGTCGGCGCTGACGTCGTCGATGCCGACCATGACCTCGACCCCGTCGTAGCCCAGCCGCGTTGCGGCCTCGAAACCGCTGGCGGTGGACCCCGGATACACCGACGAGGTCGACAGGGAGATGCGGATGGGATCGGCCACGACTACCAGAGTAGGCCGGTGGGCTCAAAGATGATCGAGATGCTCCAGCAGGACGCCCTCGCGCAGCGCCCACGGGCAGATCTCGAGCTCGGTCAGGTCGAACAGGTCCATTGTCGCCTCAGCCACGATCGCACCCGCCCGGATCTGGTACGCCCGGTCGAGCGAGACGCCCGGCAGCTTGCTGACGGCCTCGGGCGGCATGGTCCGAAGCTCGTCGACCAGCGTCGACAGATCGCTGCGAAAAAGCGATCGGCGGACGTACTGGCCCTCAGCTGACGGAGCCGCCCCGCAGATCCGTGCCAAGGAGCGAAACGTCTTACTCGTCGCGACGGCCCGGTCGAACGCCCCGCCGCGCAGGATCGCTCCCGCCTCGTCAGCGATCGTCGAGCGGACGAATCGCCGAAGCTCGGCCGGGGTGCGTCCGGTGTCGAGCCACCCGCGGGTCAATCGTCCCGCGCCTAGCGGCATCGAGTGGGCGACGTCCGGGCTCTCGTCGGCACCCACAGCGATCTCGAGCGATCCGCCACCGATGTCGAAGACGCCTAGTCGTCCGGCAGACCAACCGAACCACCGGCGGACCGCCAGGAATGTCAGCCTCGCCTCATCCGGTCCGGAAAGCACCTGGAGGTCGATGCCGCTCGATTCGTTGACCGTCGCGATGACCTCGTCGGCGTTGACGGCATCGCGCACGGCTGATGTCGCGAAGGCGAGGATCGTGGTGCAGCCCTTGTCCTCGGCCTCGGCCCGCGCCTCGATGACGTACTTGACGAGCCGGCTGACGCCCTCGTCCGTGACGGCCTGACCGGGATCGAGGTGTTCGGCAAGTCTCAGCGCCTCCTTGTAGGAGTGCGCCGCGATGGGAGGGCCGCCGCGGAAGGCGTCGACCACCAGGAGGTGACCGGTGTTGGAACCGATGTCCAGGACCCCCATGCGCATGAGTCCATTCTCGCACTCACACATCCCAGCGTTGGACTCGCGAGGCCGGTTAGGCTGGAGCAAATGCCTGAAGTCGAGCTCGGATTCCCCCGCACCTTCGTCGAATTCGCCAACCCCACCGACGCCGACGAGATATTCCGCTGCGATCTGACGTGGCTGACCTCGCGCTGGACCTGCATCTTCGGCCAGGGCTGCCCCGGCATCTATGAGAGCAGTCCCGATGCTGGCTGTTGCACGCTCGGCGCGCACTTCAGCGATAACGAGGATGCCGAGCGCACGCGTGCCGTGATGCAGGAGCTCACACCCGCGCAGTGGGAGAACTACGACGAGGGGCATCGCGGCGGGTGGACCGAGACAGATGACGAGGGCGATCTCAAGACCCGTGCGTTCGAGGGCGCGTGCATCTTCCACAACTCGCGCGAGTTCGAAGGCGGCTACGGCTGCGCCCTCCACGGCTACGCACTCGCGAACGAGCTCAAGCCGCACACCGTCAAGCCCGACGTCTGTTGGCAACTACCTCTGCGGCGCCAATTCCGCGATGTCGATCGCGGCGATGGGACGACGTACACCGAGACCCAGATCGGCGAGTACACCCGCGCCGGATGGGGGGCCGGAGGCGCCGATCTGGACTGGTACTGCTCCTCGAACACTGAGGCGCATGTCTCACTGGAGCCCGTCTACGCGTCGAATCGCGATGAGCTGACGGCCCTGATGGGTGAATCCGGATACGCCGAGCTCGCCCGCCATTGCAGGGCACATGAGGCGAGAGGCGCCAATACACCACACCTGGCCGACCCCGTTCGCTGACCCCGCAGCCGGGTCTGATCTGGCGCTGAGTGAGAATGCCGTATGCATCTCGATCACGTATCCTTCGCCGTCGGCCGCGAAGGCCTCCTCGGAACGACTGCTGAGCTCGGCCACCTGCTGGGTGCCTCGTTCATCGATGGCGGTGTCCATCCCCGATTCGGCACTCGCAACATGATTCTGCCGCTCAAGAACCGTCAGTACCTCGAAGTCGTCGAGGTGCTCGATCACCCCGCATCGGACAAGGCCGCCTTCGGACAGGCCGTGCGTGAGCGGTCCAGTGCCGGTGGCGGCTGGATGGCATGGTGCGTCTCGGTCGACGATATGACCGAGGTCGAGCGCCGCATAGGGCGTCACGCAGTGCCCGGAAACCGTCACCGTCCCGACGGCTTCAACCTCCAGTGGCGCCAGATCGGCACGAGCAGCATGCGCGCAGATCCGCAGCTGCCCTACGTGACGAGCTGGGACATCGACCCCGCCGAGCATCCGTCGCAGATGGCCGGCTCGGAGATCGAACTCATCGCAATCGACATCGCGGGCTCCCCGCAGCGTCTGTCGGATTGGCTCGGCGAGACCGCCGTCGACGCGCTGGAGCAAATCGACGTCAACTGGACCGCACCCAACGGACTGCCCGGCATCATGGCCGTGACGTTCCGGACGCCGGAAGGCGACGTCCGGATCTAGCGACTAGGCCACCTCGAGGAGATCGGGGTGGCGCTCTAGCTGGGGTGCCGTGAAGGTGAGGCGCCCCTGCTGCCACAGGGTGTGGACGATGACGGCCGCCACGACGCAACCGAACGTCCCGAGCACCATGTCGCCGAGGGTGTCGGTATAGGCGCCCACCCGCTCGGGCGAGAACCGCAGGAATGCGTAGTACTCGGCGACCTCCCACGCGAGTGCCGCTGTGACCCCGAAAGCCAGGGCACGCTCGATCATCGCGCCCAGCGGCGTCGAGCGGTGCATCGTCAGCAGAATCACCGCCGCGGCGAGCATGCCCGTGTTCATGAAGTGCATCCAGTCGTCGAACCAGCTGATCTTGTCGTAGAGGTCCATACGGTTGCCGAGGATGTCGGTGAAGCACGTAATAGTGACCAGCAGGTCGGCCGTCCACGGGAACGACGCCCGCTTGCGCCAGAAGATGACCCAGATCAACGGAACCGTGAATGCCAGGAGCGGATATCCGACCGCCCGTGCACCGGCGCCCTTGCCCTCGAGGTTGCCCATGCTCGGGTACAGGATCGCGGTCGCGAGCAGGATCACAAGACCCGCCTTCGCCGTGATGTCCGCGCCCCGGACGAAGGCCGGGGCGGGGTAGCGGGTGTCGAGGGCTAGGGTGCTCATCCACCGATTCTAATGTGCCATCCCAGGTCACGGCACCCATGTCGCGCGGTTGGCGTCTCGGAGCTGTCAGATGCGACGCCTAGGCTGACCGCATGGCCAGTACGAAGAGCGTCCGCCCGGCATATGTCTGCGCCGATTGCGGATGGACGACCAGCAAGTGGGCCGGTCGCTGCGGCGAGTGCCAAGCGTGGGGCACGGTCGACGTCTCCGCCCCCTCGCGCTCGGGTCGCACCCAGCCCGCCCCCGTCGCAACGCCAGCTGTCCCGATCAGCCAGGTCAAGATCGAGCCAGCCCGCTCGGTGGGCTCAGGCATCGGCGAGCTCGACCGCGTGCTCGGCGGTGGCGTGGTCCCCGGTGGTGTCCTGCTGCTCGCGGGCGAGCCCGGAGTAGGCAAGTCGACATTGCTCCTCGAGGTTGCGGCCCGTTGGGCCCGGGCCGGGCGCCGCACGCTTTACGTGTCCGGCGAGGAGTCCGCGGCCCAAGTACGGCTGCGGGCCGAGCGCACCGGCGCGGTCGATGACAATCTCTTCCTCGCCGCCGAGACCGATCTCGGCGGGCTGCTGACACATGTCGAGACGGTCAAGCCATCTCTGCTGATCGTCGATTCGGTCCAGACGATCGGCTCGGCTGATATCGACGGCGTGCCGGGCGGCGTAACCCAGGTGCGAGAGGTCGCGTCCGCGGTGATCCAACGGGCCAAGCGCGACAACATAGCGGCGCTATTGGTCGGCCATGTCACCAAAGATGGTTCCGTGGCCGGCCCCCGTGTGCTCGAGCACCTCGTCGACGTCGTCCTGCAGTTCGAGGGCGACCGCAACTCGCGATTGCGCCTGCTGCGCGCAATCAAGAACCGCTTCGGGCCAGTCGACGAGATCGGCTGCTTCGATCTGGTCGACGACGGCATCGTCGAGGTGCCCGATCCCACGGGCTTGTTCGTGTCACGGCATGAGCAGCCCGTCGCCGGCACGTGTGTGACCGTCACGATGGAGGGCCGCCGGCCCCTGCTCGCCGAGGTGCAGGCGCTGAGCGTCGCTTCATCGACTCCCTCGCCGCGGCGCACGTCCAGCGGACTCGACTCCGCCCGCGTCGCAATGATCCTCGCGGTGCTGACCAAGCACTGTCAGCTCACGCTCGGCCAACTCGATGTCTACACCGCATCGGTCGGCGGTGCTCGGCTCGTCGAACCATCCGTCGATCTGGCGGTCGCGATTGCCACGCTGTCGGCCGTGACGGGGCATGCCGCCCCCACCGATCTGGTCGCGATCGGCGAGGTCGGCCTCGCCGGCGAGGTCCGCAAGGTCAGCAATCTCGCGGCACGTCTGCGCGAGGCCGAACGGATCGGATTCCGCAGTGCGGTCGTTCCGGCAGGCTCCGAAGGGCTCGACTCGTTCAAGGGCGCTATGTCGATCCAGGCGGTTCACACGATCGGCGAGGCAATGCTCTGCCTGCGTGCAGCACCACGCGCCTTGCGACCCGTAGACTGACCCCGATCTGAGCAGAGGGGGCAGGGCATGGCAACAGCCGCTGAGAAGCAGGCTGCGATTCTCGACGCGTCGACGCGCATGCGTGCGACCCTGTCTTCCGTCGCACCCGGCACAGCCCTGCGCGAGGGTCTCGAGCGCATCCTGCGCGGACGCACCGGTGCCCTGATCGTCGTGGGTCACGACAAGAGCATCGAGGCCATCTCCACGGGCGGCTTCGCCCTCGACGTGCCCTTCACCGCGACAGGGCTTCGCGAGCTCGCCAAGATGGACGGCGCGATCATCCTCGACAAAGACGCCAGCCGCATCGTCATGGCTGGCGTGCACCTGATGCCCGATCCGTCGATCCGCACCGAAGAGACCGGCACGCGTCACCGCACCGCCGACCGCGTGGCACGCCAGACCGGCGTCCCCGTCATCTCGGTGTCGGCCTCGATGCACATCATCGCGCTGTACCTCGAAGACCTGCGCCACGTGCTCGAAGACACTGGCGCCGTCCTGGGCCGGGCCAACCAGGCCCTGCAGACCCTCGAGCGCTATCGCAATCGCCTCGACGAGGTCGCCGATGCCTTGTCAGCCCTCGAGATCGAAGATCTGGTGACGGTCCGCGATGTCTCGGCGGTCGCCCAGCGCCTCGAGATGGTCAGCCGCATCGCCGGCGAGATCGACACCTACGTCCTCGAGCTCGGCTCCGACGGGCGGCTCCTGGCGCTGCAGCTCGAAGAGCTCATCGGCGGCGTCGATGCCGAGCGCGAGCTCGTCATCCGCGACTACATGCCGACGGGCCGACGCGGTCGTCCGCTCGAAGCCGTACTCGCTGAGCTGGCCGCGATCGAGTCGACGCACCTCGTCGATCTCGGCGCAGTGGCCCGCGCCCTGCGCATCGGCACCGAAGAGACGCTCGACGGCCCGCTCGCCCCGCGCGGTTACCGCCTGCTCGCACGTATCCCGCGCCTGCCCAGCCCCGTCGTCGAAGGACTCATCGAGCACTTCGGCTCGCTGCAGAAGCTGCTAGCAGCCAGCATCGAAGATCTCCAAACCGTCGACGGCGTCGGCGATCTCCGGGCCCGTGGCGTCCGCGAGGGACTATCCCGCCTCGCAGAGTCCAGCATCCTTGAGCGGTACGTCTAGGCGCTCGCAGCGCAAATTCTCAGCCCGCTGGTGCTGGTGGTGCGGCAGGAACCGCGGGTGCTGCCGGGACCCCGGGCGAGGCCGGGTCGGGTACCGGTTCGGCCGTCGGGGCGGGCGCCTCGACCTTGGGCGGCGCGGGGCGCGCATCGAGCGTGAAGGTCGTCTTGCCGGGCTCGCCGCCCAGCGTGCCGATCTGAAGCGTGTACTTTCCCGGCGTTGCGAATCCCTCAGAGGCCGAGCATTGCGCACCTGAGCCTCGCCCCGACCACTGAACCGTCGCCAGCGTCGCCCACTGCGGCGAGATCGCTACGGGCGCGGTCAGCAGGGACGTCTTGCACACCGTCGAATCCCAGATCGCGGTGCCGTTGGCACTGATCACGGCGATCGCATCGGCATCCTCGGGCGTCAGGGTGCACGCCTGCTCTTCGGTCGAGCTGACTACGAGTCCAACATCGACTGGCCCCTTGTTGAGCTGACCGGGCCGGACCGTCGGCGTGACCCGGATCTTGACCGGATCGCACGGACGATTCGCCCGGACGAGGGCTACATCGACGAGACCGTTGACCTTGGGGACGGGGGCCGTCGGGACGGTCGGGGTCGCCGGGGCGGCCTTGGTCGGCGCCTTCGTCGGAGTCGCTTCCGGCTTGTCGTCGCCCCCGGTCGTGAGCTGGAGGATCCCCCAGGCCAGTGCGATGACGAGCGCCAGGAGAAGCATCCGCCGTCGCCAATAGATCTCCGCTGGCAAACGACGCTGACTCACGGTCACACGATATGCGGCCGCGAGCCCGTGCGAAGATCGACGCGCCATGTCATCATCCAACCCGCCAATCTCACGCTCGGACCTCAACCGCCTCCACGATGAGGTGATCGACTGGTTCGAGCATGCGGCCCGTGATCTGCCGTGGCGGCGCGATGCCTCGCCATGGGCCGTCATGGTCTCGGAGTTCATGCTGCAGCAGACGCCCGTTGCTCGGGCCCTGCCTGTCTATGAGCGGTGGGTCGAGCGATGGTCCACGCCCGCAGCCCTCGCGGCCGAACCGACGGGCGAGGCCGTTCGCGCCTGGGGCCGTCTGGGCTATCCCCGCCGCGCCCTGCGCCTGCACGCCGCGGCCACCGCGATCGTCGAGCGTCACGACGGCCAGGTGCCCACCTCCATCGAGGCCCTGCTCGCACTGCCGGGCGTCGGCGAGTACACCGCGGCTGCGATCACGTCCTTCGCGCACCACGGCACCGCCGTCGTGATGGACACGAATGTCCGCCGTGTTTTCGCGCGCGTCGTGTCAGGCGTCCAGTTCCGCGCCACGGGCGTCACCGCCGCCGAGCGCACCTTGGCCACACGCCTCATGCCACCCGACCAGGCGCATGTGTGGGCCGCCGCAACGATGGAGCTCGGCGCACTCGTGTGCACCGCCCGTTCGCCGGACTGTGCGGTTTGCCCTGTCGCGTCGCTGTGCCGGTGGAAGGCCGCTGGGTACCCCGACCACGACGGACCCGCACGGCGCGGCCAGAGCTGGGAAGGCACTGACCGCCAGTGCCGCGGACGTCTCATGGCGGTCCTGCGAGACGCAACAGAACCAGTGCCGAAAGCACAGCTGGACATCGTGTGGCCGCAAGCCCAACAAAGGGAAAGAGCCCTCGACGGCCTAGTAGCCGACGGCCTCGTAGAACCAGTGGGCACGGAAATGTACGCACTCCCAAGGTAAACAGCCCTGGGGGCCCTAAACCCAGACTGTCGGCGCAAATGTACGGATCCGTAAAAACGAATCGGTACATTCACGCCGACATAGTCAGCTCTGAGCAGTCGGAGCTCGGTACTACTCGGCTCCGGCTTCGACTGCCGGGGGGACTTCGGGCATCTCTAGGACGAGCTCGGCCTTGTTGCGGCCCTCGAAGGTGAAGACTGCCTCGGCGCCTTCGCCCTCAACACCGACCAGGACGATCTGGCCGGGGTTGAGCTCTCCGTAGAGGAGCTTCTCGGCCATGACGTCCTCGATCTCGCGCTGCACCGTGCGACGCAGCGGACGAGCACCCAGGACCGGATCGAAGCCGCGCCTCGAGAGCAGGTCCTTTGCCTCCAACGTCAGCTCGATGCTCATGTCCTTCTCGGCAAGACGCTTCTCGAGCGAGCCGATCATCATGTCCACCATCTGCAGGATCTCTTCCTGCGTCAACGGCGGGAAAACGATGATCTCGTCGACACGGTTGAGGAACTCAGGCCGGAAGTGCTGCTTGAGCTCGATCGACACGCGCTCCTTCATCTTGTTGTAAGAGCCCGCGGTGTCGCCGGCCTGGCTAAAGCCCAGGTTGACGCCCTTGGAGATCTCACGCGCACCGAGGTTGGTGGTCATGATGACGACGGCGTTCTTGAAGTTGACGACTCGACCCTGACCATCGGTCAGATGGCCCTCTTCGAGCACCTGCAACAGTGAGTTGAAGAT
>JBBSSC010000005.1:0-17083 GCA_038242465.1 Propionibacteriales bacterium
AAAGCGCATATGTTCGGGTGAACTTGTGTCAGGTCGTGGTTGAAGTTGCACGGGTTCGTGGGAGCCTTCCGGAGTCGACGTGATCGGCGAGATAGATGAGGACACCTTCGGGTTTCATGCCGAACGTGACTGCGACGAGTTTGGGGTCCATGGTGTTGACCAGATCGGCCAGGCGGGTGACTCGCAACCGATGTGGCGCGACGCCGGCCGGGTTGAGCAGGTGCGAGCAGTACGCGGTCGACGCGGGTGTCCGCAGGGCTTTCGTGCCGCGCGTGACCACGATGTGTGGGTTCTCGGTGCGCAGTTGGTCGCGGTGAGCCAGGCAGCGTTGCAGCACCGTCCAGCTTGCCGGGTCCAATGGCACCGGATAGGGGCGTTGTCCGAGGCGGATGCTGCGGGTCGTGGCATCGACGTCCTCGACGCGCAGCGATCGGATTTCTCGGACGGCAGCGCCGTGCAGCAAGGCGAAGACACCGAGCAGAGCTTCATGGGGGTGCACATCGGGTTCGTTGGTCCACCGTCGAAACAGGAGACGCTGCTCGCCCAGGGTGAGGGTGGATCCGTTGAAGGCACGGTCCCGTTGTGAGGACACTGTGTGAGTGGGGTCCACGAGCACCAGATGGTCGGCGCGGGCAAAGCGAAAAAACTGTCGCAGCACGCTCAGGTGGCGGCTGCGCATTCTGGGCCGCCCGGCCAGGAACGCTTCGATGTCGCCGACGTCGACCAACGCCCAATCGTGTTTGCTGCGCTGGCCGGCCAGATAGATCGCGAAATCACGAACGCTCGCCAACGCAGATTCGATCGTGCTGTCCGCGCGGGGCAGGGTCCCTGCTCGTCGGGCTCGTTGGTTGGCTCGCAGCATGCTGATGCAAAACCCTTCAACTGCGGCACGTAATGGTTCGGGAACAGCATCGAGGCGGCGTTGCCTGCGACCGGCCGCGAGTCGCTGAGCCTGATCGGTGGGCAACGCGAGTTTGCGGTCGATGAAGAAATCTTCCAACCCCCGTCCGAGCGACCCCATCGATCGTCCCGGCTGGCGGGCGCGCTCGAGAACGGCTTGAGGGTGGTTGGGGTGTGAGTCGGCCAGTAGGCGACCCAACTTCGTGATCATCTGACAGCAACGCCCAGCCGCGTGCCGATCGGCAAGATAGGCGACGAACTCCGATAACCAGAGGGGCGACTCGTCCAGGCGAGCGGCAAGGTTGTTGCCGGCCACGAACGGCCGGTCGGGGTGACGTTGCCAGCAGGCACCACACATGCCGAGCGCCGCGTGGCGTCGAAGTTGTCCGCACTCGCAGCAGACCTGTGGTGGTTTTCGGGGTGGCCCGGGACGTGAACAGGATCCGCACCAACCAGTGTCTTCTCGCAGATATCCTGGTCGCGCGCAGCGCGGACAGGGCTGCTGGGCGTCGCGACGTTGCGCTGCCAACCTGCATACTCGACACATGGTTGAGTGTTTGAATCGCAGTGGACCTCCGCATTCGGTGCAGATCTTTGAACACGTCAGGCAACGCTGGGAACCGGCCGGCAATACTCGTCGTTGGCCACAACCCTGACAGGTGCTCTTCTGCGCCTCTTCGCGCTGGCGACGCATACACGCCCAGCAGTGCACGCGGTCTAGATAGCCCACCGGCGCGCCACAACTGATGCAATCGCACTGCTTCTTACCCATGCTGCACGGTCACAATGGTGGCATCGAACGGCCACGCGTGCCGGCGGCTTTCTTCAAGGACTCGGGAACCACACGAGGCGGAATCGCAGTGCGTTCAACCGGCGTCGTGTCCACGTCGATCAAGTCGTTGGGACTGCACTCCAACGCGGTGCACAAAGCGAGCAAGGTCGACATCTTCACCTGCGAGGGTTCCTTGGTCAACAGCGCCGAGACTGAGGCGGCCGACAAATCCAGTCCGGCTCTTTCGGCAAGAAGCCGGCGCAACTGCGCGCCAGTCCAGACCTCACGCTGGGCTGCTGCCATTCGTAACCGCCACGTGATCTTCATACCAAGTCGTCCTCTCCGGCGAGGTTTGTCAGGGTGTCGGTGACAGCGCGGCGATAGGCATCTTCGATGAAGGTCGCCGAGGGCCGCACATACTTCATTGTCGAGCCCACCGTCCAATGGCCCAACAGTTGCTGAATCGCGACCAGGTCAACACCACGCTCGTAATTGTGTGTTGCGCACGCCCGGCGCAACGAATGAGGACTGAACCAGTCAGCGGCCGGACGACCCTCAAGCTGCATCAGATAGCGCAGCCGATTACGAACCGTGCCCCGATGCAGCGCACCGCCGGACTCATCAGCAAAGAGCACCGGCGAGGCGGGGAACTTGCCACGCACATCGGCCAGAAACCACTGCAACACCAAATCGAGCCCGTCGAGCATCGGCACCCACCGCGGTCGCGGACCCGAAGTGCGTGCCCCCTTACCGAAACGCACATGGAGTTTGCCGAACGGGCCACGACTGAAATGCACATCGGCCTGCTCAAGCAGCGTCGTCTCCTCCGAACGCAGCCCCGCGTGATAAAGCGTCCGGAACATCGCATAGTCGCGAGCTGCCGGCGCATATTTGCGGGCAGTCGCGATCCGGGTCTTGAGGAACTCGAAGAACTCGTCCAACCGTTCTGGTGTCGGTGGCGGCATCAACGCTGGAGAATCGTCACCGACATGGCGAGAGGCATTGAACTCATCAACGGGGCAAATCAGCTGCACGCCGAACACAGCCTCAATCTCCGCTGCCTTTCGGGCCTGCAGGAACCGGTGGAACATCTTGAACGTTTGCACATAATCCCGGCGCGTCGAGTTCGCCCGCCCCGCAGCAGCGAGATCGCCAACGACACGGTCGACGTCCTCGGCAGTGACTTCCCACGCCGGACGACCCAAAGCGACCAACATCCGCTCCAACAACCCCGTGTCGTTCTCGATCGTCACCGGACTGAACCCACGGGCCTGCCACGACGCAATGAACGCCTCGACACACGCGGCTTGGAACACCTCAGGATCCCGAGACAACACCGTGGGCTGGACAATTCGCCCCTCGAGCACACGCAAACGAGGACCCTCCACCGACACACCTTCTTCGCAGTTAAACAATCAAGGCCATGCCTAACATAACGGCAGATTACTTTGAAGATCGGCAAGGGGTGGTCGCTATCGAAGAACCCCCACAAGCCGGGGCACAGGACACATTCCACCGAAACGAACATGAGCCCACCCCAGATGGATTCGACGAGCTCATGCCCAAAACGCTGGCGACCGCGACCGTCGACCGGCTCCTGCACCACGCGCACGTCTGCCAAACCAGCGGCGACTCGATCCGCTTGACCCAAGCCCTCGCCGGGAAAGGAGTCACACCCATGAGCTGACAACACTCCGAACATGGCCAACGCCACCGAACCCCAGGTGGGCAGATCTGTTGGCCATGACTGGGCAGTTTTGATGGCCACCAGCGGGCACTTCTACTGGCCACCTACGGGCAGAAACTCATGGCCGTTGACACTTTCCTGACTCCGTTGGCCAAGCGAAACGGACGGGCCCCTCAACGCACTAAGTCTGAGGTGCAGGAGACCCCCAGCGCGCCGAACGGCGATGAGCACATCCACCTGTCCCTACGGCATGAACAGCAAGGATTTTCGGTGGTTGACCTGCAAGAGTCTCGGCGAGCTAGAGACCTTCAAAGTCAGTTGTCCGGCGCCAAGTTCGACATGTGCAAGCCCATGATTGATGCTCTTGGCGCTGCGCTGGTTCCAGGTGCTTCGGATGCGGCCGACGGTAGTCCGCTAACTCTCAAGGTGATGACTGACTTTTCAACTTGGATCACGATGTTCGGCTCCGACGGGGCAGTCCTTGCGTTCCGGAACTTTCAACAAGGTAGCTTCAAGGACGCCCCATCGCTCTCGGGACTCGATCTGATGGGCGTGAGGATCAATGGAATCTACTCCAGCGACCAGACGCGCAGGGCGCTCAGTGAGCCATGGTCAGCGCTTGAGATCTCTTCGCCCTCGCCGAGGGATGGTCAGCGACAACCTAGAAGCGGCGGACCGTGTAGCCGCTGGTCCAGATCTTTTCCTTCTTGACTGGCGTGCCGGGACGGCTTGCATGCCAGATCTTGTTCTTCCCGGCGTAGATTCCGACATGGTACGCGCGACCGCCGCTCGAGAACACGATCAGATCGCCCCTGTGCTTGCGTGACTTCTTGACCGCGTGGCCCGCCCTCGCCTGGCCGCCGGCGACGCGCGGAAGCTTCTTGTGCAGGGCCTTTTTGAATACGTACTGGGTGTAGCCGGAGCAGTCGAAGCCCCGTGGTGTGGTTCCGCCCCAGCTGTACGGGGCGCCCTTGAGCGAAGCTGCCTTCTTGATCACTTTGTCCTTCTTGGACGTGCTCAAGGCGGAAGCGGAGGTGGAGGTGGCGCCGATGACCAGGGTCGACATCAGGACAGCGGCAAGCAGGGCGAAGATCGCCCGATTGATGGTGCGCATTGTTTTCCTCGGTGCGCCTGCGAGATGAGAGTCTGTCGGACCGTGAGGTGGCCCCGAGCGCAAAAGCGCGAGAAGAGTGACTGTCCCGTTCCGCTCCTGCTGTTCGAGTGACGCACGCGGGAGCGGATTCGGCTCGCGTGCGGTGGGCTTCCATGACACGAAGCCGTAGAAATCCTAAGCAGGCGAGCCAAACCAGGTCTTGACCGGCCCCGCAGTCACTCAGGTCAGGTCTCTCGGCTGAGTCGCAGTCGACTAGCCTGGTCTCGCAGATCAGACCGCATCATTGACACAGGCAAGGGGCGTTCTCGGGTGGCCGAGCTGAACTTCTACAGCGGCACGATGGACTGCGGCAAGAGCACCCTGGCGCTGCAGATGGACCATAACCACCGCGCCCGCGGACGTGTCGGACGCGTTTTCACATCACACGATCGGGCCGGCACCGCGACGCTGTCGAGCCGACTCGGCCTGTCGGTCGAGGCGATCGAGGTCGACGACACTTTCAGCTTCTGGCAATACACCGTCGACGAGCTGACCCAGGGCGGGCGCATCGACTACTTCGTGTGCGATGAGGCGCAGTTCTACACCGCCCCGCAGATCGACCAGCTGGCTAAGATCACCGATGAGCTCGCGATCGACGTGTTCGCCTTCGGCATCCTGACGGACTTTCGCACCCAGCTTTTCGCCGGATCGTTACGTCTCGTCGAGCTCGCCGATCGGGTGCACACACTTCAGGTGGAAGCGCTGTGCTGGTGCGGTGAGCGGGCAACCCACAACGCTCGCACCGAGGACGGGGTCATGGTGACCGAGGGCGAGGTCATCGTCGTGGGCGATGTCGAGCCGATCGATCGGCCGCAGCCACAGGTCGGCTACGAGGTGCTGTGCCGGCGCCACCACCGTCGCCGGATGACCGCCGCAGTCGCCAAGGCGTCCGCGATGTCGCCTGACGTGCTGCCGTTCGACTGACGCGAGTCAGTCGGACTTGTCGCCGAACATGATCTCGTCCCAGCTCGGGACGCGACGACGTTCGTGCCGCTTCTTACGGGGGCCCATCGTGTCGGGCACCGCGACATTCTCTTCGAGTGTTCCCTCGAAGTCGTGCTCTTCCTCGACCGCGGGGGGCTCCTCGACGGCTTCGGCCTCGCCTAGCGCGAGCTGTCCGAGGGCGCGGCGATCGCGTGCCTCCTTGAGCGACGAGACGCCCGTGAGGGTCCCGGGCTCGAACAACATGGCCGGCTCATCGTCCTCGATGATCGGCGCGGGGGGTTCGACGACCTCGTCGATCCCTTCGAGGTCGAGCACCTCGAGGTCTTCGGGGATCTGGACTGCCACGCGCTCGGGGGAGCGGACGGCATCGGCGATCGCCATGTCGGCGGAGTCGGCCAGAGCGACATCGCCCACCAGATCGTGCGCGAACTCGTCGGCCGGCACGACGTAACGGCTCTTGACGTCGAATAAGAATGTTGCGGTGGCGCTGTCGCGAGGTGTCACGACGACGGACCAGCGGCCGTCCTCACGACGCCAGGAGTCCCATGAGGCGTCCTCGGGCACGCCACCGCGCGAAGCGATGTTCTCCGTCACGAGGGTTCCGAGCAGGACTCCTGAGCCGCTGATGTGCTTGCGGCGGATCGTGGTCTTGCGAGCCTGCTCGCACATGAACTCACGCTCGGCGAGCACAGGTCCGGCGAATCCGTCGATCTGCTCGAGCGGCACGCCGGCAGAATCGGCCACGGACTGTGGCGACTCGCCGCGGCGGATGCGGGTCTGGATATCGCGGGGGGACAGTGAGCTTTGCATGCGGATCTCCAACGGGCCGGAGGGTTTCCTTGAAAGGGGCGGCTTGCTGATCAGGGAAGTGAGGCGGTGATCAGCGGGGATGCGGAACTTCTCACCGGTGGTGACATCAGTCGCGACAAGGAACCGTCTGTCCTCGCTCAACCCCTCAGGCTTGAGATCACGCATGCCATCGCCTCCGATATGTCACGATTCCAGGTGGGCGTTCACCCGGCCGTACTTCTATCCTAAGTGGGCCGGGAGGCTAGTTCTTGCGCCGCGCCGACGTCGGCATGGGGGAGTGGGGCCTGTTGTGACGGGCCAGGACATGCTCGAATTGCGGATCCGGGTTGCCGAATCGATGCCAGGTGATCGAAATCGCCTGTTCCTGGAGGAACGGGAGTGCTTCGACGCGTCCTGACGGTGTGACAGGGTCTGCGTAGATCGCAACATCTGGATCGCCCTCGACGGCGGCGGAGAGCTCGCGGGGGTTGCTGCCGACCAGACGGATACGCGAGGGGCGTTCGGCAGCGGCTCGTGCCAGCCATTGCTGCTGCGTCTCCACCTCTGCGTCGGCGACGAAGCCGCTTGGCAGTGGAGTCGCGGAGCTGACCGTTACCCGCGCGCCCGTCCGGGCGCCCGCGAGTAGGACGCGCACCAGATCGCTGAGTCGACCGTCGAAGCGAACCGTGACGGGGACCGCGACGTAGCGCAGGATGTTTCGCTCGACCCCGAGCCGCGAGACATCCTTGCTGACGCCGTACTCGTGAGTCCACATGGTGTGGTCCGACACGGCCGCGGCCAGCAGGTCGTCGCGCTCAGCGCCTGTCAGCTGCGAGGCGGCGGCGAGAATGGTCTCGACGTCCGTGCCGAGTGCGGGAGCATCCGCCAGGGCGGGCAGGGGGCGAGGCCGCCACGTGCCCAGATGCATCAGGTAGTTGGGGCCGCCGGCTTTCGCGGTGGTGCCCACCGACGATCGCTTCCAGCCGCCGAAGGGCTGCCGGCGGACGACCGCGCCCGTGATACCGCGGTTGACATAGAGGTTGCCGGCCTCGACCGAGCCGATCCAGGTGTTGACCTCGTCGGGGTCGAGCGAGTGGATGCCGGCGGTGAGACCGTAGTCGGTCGCGTTCTGCCACGTGATCGCCTGCGCGAGATCGGACGCGCGCATGATGCCGAGGATCGGTCCGAAGTACTCGGTGCGGTGGAACCGGCTGCCGGGCTGCACGCCCGTGCGAATGCCGGGCGACCAGACGCGACCTTCGGAGTCGAGCCGCCGGGGCTCGAGCAGCCACGACTCGCCGTCGCCGAGCGAGGCGAGGCCCTCGGCCAGCTTGCCGTGGGGTGCCTCGATCAGCGGCCCCATCGTGACCTCCGGATCGACGGGCAGACCCACTCGCAGCGAGGAGACCGCATCGACGAGCTGACGTCCGAAGCGCTCGGAATCGGCGACCGAGCCGACCAGGATCGCAAGGCTTGCGGCCGAGCACTTCTGGCCTGCATGACCGAAGGCGCTCCTGACCAGGTCGGCGACCGCGAGATCGATATCGGCGCTGGGCGTGATGACGATGGCGTTCTTACCGCTCGTCTCGGCGAGCAGGGGTAGATCGTGGCGCCACGAGCGGAACAGCCGCGCGGTCTCCCAGCCACCCGTGAGGATGACGCGGTCGACGTCCTGGTGCGAGATCAGCGATTTGCTGAGCTCGCCCTCCTCGATCGTCACGAAGCGCAGGACCTCACGGGGCACGCCTGCTTGCCAGAGCGCCTCGACCATGACAGCGGCGCAGCGCTGGGTCTGCGGCGCGGGCTTGATCACGACGCCACTGCCGACTGCGAGCGCCGCCAGGACCGAGCCGGCTGGGATGGCTACGGGGAAGTTCCATGGCGGTGTCACCACCGTCAGCGTGTCGGGGACGAGCTCGGCTCCCTCGACCGCATCGAGCCCGATGGCCGCCTCGGCGTAGTAGTTGGCGAAGTCGATCGCCTCGCTGATCTCGACATCGCCCTCGGAGATGGTCTTGCCGGCCTCTGCAGCCATGACCGACACGAGGTCGCCTCGGCGGCCGCCGAGCGTGCTGGCTGCGTGGCGCAGGATCTTCGCGCGTGCCTCGGCACCCTGCGCCGCCCAAGATCGTGCTGCCATGCGGGTGTCCTGAATGATTGTCTCGAGGCTGGCAGGATTCGTGACGAGACCTGCTCGCACGGTCTCCACCCCGTCATTGGAGTCTGCCGAGCGGGCGAGGGCGGTCCGACCCCAGTCGCGATTCGCGGGTGTGGACGGATCGGTGTCAGGCGTGTTCGCGAAGCCGCTCTCGAGCGGCGGCAGGGCTTCGGTCGAGCGGTTCTGGTCGCGGCGCGGGGCGGGCACAGAGTCATCGAGATGTTTGACGGCCTCCCGGAATCGGTGGGTTTCGCGCGCGAGCAAACCAGGGTCCTTCGCGAGTTCGAAGGCCGCGGACATGAAGTTGTCGCTGCTCGCATTCTCCTCGAGTCGGCGGACGAGATAGGCGATCGCAACATCGAACTCGGCCGGATGCACGACTGGCGTGTAGAGCAGCAGCTTGCCGATGTCGGCTCGCACCGCATCGACGGGCCCGCTGTCCATGCCGAGGAGCATCTCGAAGTCGACCGCTTCGTGGACCCCGCGGTCGCCCGCCAGGAGCCAGGCCCAAGCGATGTCAAACAAGTTCTGACCCGCGACGCCGATGCGCATTGCGTCGACCCGATCGGGAGTCAAGGCCCAATCGAGGACGCGCTTGTAGTTGGTATCGGTCTCCTGTTTGGTCGACCAGGTCGCGAGCGGCCAGCCGTGGATCGCGGCATCGACCCGCTCCATCGCCAGATTCGCGCCCTTGACGACCCGCACCTTGATCGGTGCTCCGCCTGCTGCACGGCGCTTTGCAGCCCAGTCATGCAGTTGTTGCATCGTGCCAAGGGCATCCGGCAGGTACGCCTGCAACACGATTCCGGCCTCGAGCTCGGGGAAGGCATCCAGGATCGTGGTGAACACCGCGACGGTCAGGTCGAGATCCTTGTACTCCTCCATGTCGAGATTGATGAAGGTTGGTGTGCCCGATGAGGCGCGCTGGTACAGCGGGATGAGCTGCTCGACGACCCGCTCGACGGACTCGTCGAAGGCCCACACCGACAACTGGCTCGCGACCGACGAGACCTTGATCGAGACGTAGTCGACGTCATCGCGCTCGAGCAGCCGGAGCGTCCCGTCGCGGCGCCGGGCGGCCTCGGTCTCACCGAGCACAGCCTCGCCGAGGAGATTGAGGTTGAGCCGGCCGCCGCCGGCACGCAGCTTCTTGATTGTCCGGCCGAGCTGGCCGGGCCGAGCATCGACGACGAGGTGCCCGACCATGTGCCGCAGCGTGCGGCGGGCGACCGCGACGACCATTGCGGGGAAAGCGATTGATGCAACGCCGCCCAGCTTGAGCGCCCAGCGCTGCGGGAGCGGCAGGAAAGCCGGGACGTTCCGGGCGAGCTGCCGCAGATTGTGGGCCGCGACCCGGTGATCGTCGGGTCGCACGACTCGGTCGACGAAACCGATTGTGAACTCGAGCCCGTCGGGGTCCTTGAGCAGAGTCGCCAGGCGTGCCGCTGCGGCGTCGGGACGGCCGGTGTCCGGACGTTGCTGATCGAGCCAGGCGTGGACAAGCTCGACGCTACGGTCGGCCAACGGGCGTTCGATCATCGTAGGTCCCACGATAATGACTTCTGCCCAGACTGCTGGGTGGCGAGCTTATGGCGATGTGTTCCGCGTCCACACCACGAGACAGCCGGCCAGCCCGGCAATCAGCGGCACCATGAAGCCCGCGGCCGCCCCATGTGCATCGATCACGGCACCGACGACCGACGCGCCCGGTGCGACGCCGACCGACATCCCCGTCGTGGTCCAGGTGAGGGCCTCGGTCAGGCGCGTAGGGGGCACGACCCGCTCGACCAGGTTGACCATCGCTATCAGGGTCGGCGAGATCATGAATCCGCCGAAGAACATGCCTACCGCGAGCAGCGGGACGCTCGACAGCAACGCCATTGGGGCGAAGAGCAGGCTCAGGATTAGCAGTGACATCCGCAGACGGCGCAGCGGGAACGGCGGCTGCGGCAGAGCGCCCACGATGACGCCCGCGACGAGGCTGCCCGCCGCCCACACCGCGAGCACCACGCCTGCGGAACCCTTCTGATCGTGCTCGGTCGCGAACGCCGCGATCATGACCTCAGCGGCGCCGAAGACGATGCCGAGGCTCACGGACACCGCGACCATGGGCCACAGCCCGGCCCAGTTGATCGCGGGGCCTGCGCGGTCATGGTGCCGCGTGGCCGGCGGCGCCGATGCCCGCTGGAGTGCCAGCGCCCAGCTGCCCAGCAGTGCGGCGACAGCGGCGCACGTCAGCCCTGCATAGTCGGAGACCTGGTACGTCAGGAACGTGACGAGCACGGGCCCGACGACGAACACCGCCTCGTCGAGAATCGCCTCGATCGAGAAAGCCGTGTTGAGTTGCCTCCGATCCCTGATCGCATGATTCCAGCGTGCGCGGACCATGCTGCCGGTCTGCGGCGTCGCGAGCCCTGCCAGGAGTGCACACGCCTGCGGCCACGGGGCGGCCCACTCGGCGTCGACCGCGTAGAGGAAGGCCGCTATCCCGATGGCATATGTCGCGCCGACGACCCACAGGACGATGGTCTGGCCGAAACGGTCGATCAGGCGTCCCTGCAACGGTCCGAATGCGGCCGCCGACAAGACGTAGCAGGCCGACATGACGCCGGCCTGTCCGAATGAGCCGGTGCGCTCGTGGATCAGCAACACGATGCCGAGCCCCGCCATCGACAGCGGGAGGCGCGACCACACCGCAGTAAACGAGAACAGTGCAGCGCCTGGATGGGACAGGGCGTCCCGGTACGTCGTCAGCATCTGGTTCCTCTCCCGGCCTGAGCACCCTATCCGTGCCGATGAGATGATCGACGCATGGATGTCCGCCCCTTTGACGCGCTCTTGCTGGTCTCGTTCGGGGGGCCTGAGCGCCCCGACGATGTCGTCCCGTTCCTCGAGAACGTGACAGCCGGTCGGGGTATCCCTCGCGAGCGTCTCGAGGAGGTGGGCCAGCATTACTTCCTGTTCGGTGGAAAGTCGCCGATCAACGGACTCAACCTCGAGCTTCTCGACGCCTTGCGCAATGATCTTGCCGCCAGCGGCATCGACTTGCCGATCTACTGGGGCAACCGCAACTGGGATCCATATTTGCGCGATGCGGCCCGGCAGATGGCAGCCGACGGCATCGAGCGTGCGGCG
This sequence comes from Propionibacteriales bacterium, assembly GCA_038242465.1. Lineage (GTDB taxonomy): Bacteria > Actinomycetota > Actinomycetes > Propionibacteriales > Nocardioidaceae > Aeromicrobium. Next base: position 11,540 of record JBBSSC010000005.1, read on the forward strand.
TGCTTCGTCACGAGCGCCTACTCGTCGTACTCGGGGTGCCGGCAGTACCGCGAAGACCTCTACGACGCGACGACCGATGTCACGATCGAGCTCAGCCGGCTGCGTCACTACTTCAACCACCCCGGCTTCGTCGGCCCCTTCACACAAGCGACACGGGCCGGTCTCGAAGCCGCGCCTGACGGCACACACGTCGTGTTCGTGACGCATTCCATCCCCTCGTCGATGAACGACAGCAGTGGCGGTCCGGGACGTCAGGCCTATGTGCGTCAGCATGAGAGCGTCGCTTCGCTCGTCGCGGACGGCGCAGGGGCCGATCTGTGGTCGCTGGCGTACTGCTCGCGCTCGGGATCGCCGCGCACACCATGGCTCGAGCCTGACATCAACGATCATCTGCGCGAGCTGCATGCAGCCGGTATCGAGTCGGTCATCGTCGTCCCGATCGGCTTCGTGTCGGACCACATGGAGGTCATCTACGACCTCGACACCGAGGCCAGCGCGACCGCCGAAGAGCTCGGGCTGCGTTACCACCGTGTCGCCACTCCGGGAGCACACCCAGATTTCATCGCGATGGTGCGCGATCTGCTGCTCGAGCGGGCCGCCTTGGAGCGCGGCGAGGACGTCGCGCGCCAGGCGCTGGGAGATATCGGCCCGTGGCGCGATCTGTGCCCGCTCGACTGTTGCCCCAACCCCTGGGCGGAGCTGCCGACGATCGGCTCCGCGCCCGTCACTGCATGATGGACCGAGGCGCTGCTCGGCCTCGCGCGCGGGATCGGCCGCGAGGCCGCCGCCTTCGTGCGGTCGAGCCGCCCCGCGGGCCGGGTTGACGTCTCGTCGACCAAGTCGAGCGACACCGACATCGTCACCGAGATTGACGAGGCGTGCGAGCGGCTTATCCGGCAGCGGATTTTCGCGGCCCGGCCCGACGACGGATTCGTGGGGGAGGAGGGCGATGACATCATCGGCACCTCCGGGGTCGACTGGGTCGTAGACCCCATCGACGGCACCGTCAACTTCGTCTACGGCATCCCGACGTATGCCGTCTCGATAGCTGCGCGGAGCGCGGACGAAATCGTGGCCGGCTATGTCGTCAACATCGCCTCGGGCGCTGAGTGGGGCTCCGTTGCCGGAGCGGGCTCGTGGCGCTATGAGGACGACGGCCGCCGGATGCTCTCGGCTCCGCGGGTCGACCAGGTCGCTCACGCGCTCGTCGCCACGGGCTTCAACTACGTCCCCGAGGTCCGCGCGAAACAGGCCGCGGCGATGGCGAAGTTCATTCCGCAGGTGCGTGACATCCGACGCATCGGCTCGGCCGCCCTCGACCTATGTGCCCTCGCGGAGGGCCAGTACGACGCCTACGTCGAGCAGGGACTCAAGCCGTGGGACCTCGCCGCGGGCGGGCTGATCGCGCGTGAGGCAGGGCTCGTGCTCAGCGGATTCGGCGGAGGACCCGATGAGCGGATGGTGATGGCTGCACACCCTGCGATAGCAAAGGAATATTTCGAGCTCGTTCGCGCTTGTGGGTTCTGACGATGATTGCACTTGCGGCATGTGGCACAATCACGCCGGTTGTTCCGCACAATAGGAGAGTTAATGGCTACCGACTACGACGCACCGCGCAAGACTGAAGAAGAGCAGTCCGAGGACAGCATCGAAGAGCTCAAGGCGCGTCGGCACGAGAAGAATTCCGGCAAGGTCGATGAGGACGAGACCGAAGCTGCTGAATCATTCGAGTTGCCCGGTGCTGATCTGTCCCACGAAGAGCTCGCCGTTCAGGTTGTGCCCAAGCAGCTCGACGAGTTCACGTGCTCGTCCTGCTTCCTTGTTCACCACCGCAGCCAGCTCGCATCAGATAAGAACGACGTTCTTATCTGCCGCGACTGCGCCGACTGAGCTTCTTCTTCGTTGACTTGACTGGAGCCGGTTCCACTGGAACCGGCTCCTTTGCATTGGCCGAGGATGCGTTGAATGGTGACGCCTTCTCCGGCTGCTTGACGAGGGGCTTCATGCCCGGCGGCAGCTGACCCGTCGACCGCACCCAGTACGTCGCCGTGCCGCGTCGCACGCCGACCTTGACCAGCTCGATGAGCCCGCCGCCGAGCATCGCCCAGGCCACGGCCTCACGCGTGCTGACCTCTGGATGGCGGCCGCTGGTAGGCGGCTTCTTGCCTGTCACGGTGCGCCATGCGATCGCAGCCGCGCGGGTCGCGAGCAGACCGGCCGCCACCGATGAGCCGCGGTCCATGACCCGCCAAGTGCCCCTGCCGGGTGCCTTGGTGGTCGGCGTCGCCTTAGCCTCTTCGGTCAGCGCGGATGCTGTCTGCTTACGCTTCTTCGCCACGGGGCGCATCTCCGTTCATATCGTGCACCGGCTGATCCGGTGCAGCTCCGGTACGTGCCAGCGCGGCTGCGAAGGCAACGGGGTGGCGGCTGGAGACCAGCCAATACGGGGCGGGGTCGGACGGATCGTCGATCGCGACCATGACGCCGTGGTCCATATAGGGCCTCGTCGCGAGGTACGCACGTCCATCTGCACCCGTGCCGAGACGTGTGCGGTAGGCGGCCCGGTCGAGCGCCGTGGCCTCACCAATGTGAGCCGGGCCGACGAAGGCCCGGCCCACGTGCAGGCCGTCCGCGCCGACCTCGATCAGCAGCGAGCCGTAGCGCCACACCAGAAAGCATCCGGCGAGGCCCGTCAGAGCGGCGACTGTGATGGCGATCGGCCAGTTCGTCGCGACCACGAAGACCCAGCCCCACACGAATGCGAAGGCGAGTGCGGCGAACCACCAGGACAAAGGGGCGGACAGGCGCTCGCGGTAGGTCTTCACGGATCAACCTTGCCTCATGTGTGGTGCGCCTGCGACGCAGGTATCGTCATCGGCATGCTGGATGTGAGGGTGACACGGCTTGACCCGGGGGTTCCGCTCCCGGCCTATGCGCATCCCGGCGATGCGGGAGCCGATCTCGTCACGACGGTCGACGTCGAGATCGCACCTGGGGAGCGGGTACTCGTGCCGACGGGTATCGCGATCGCGTTGCCCGACGGACTCGCGGCCTTCGTCCACCCGCGCTCGGGGCTCGCACTCCGTCTGGGCCTGTCGATCGTCAACACGCCTGGCACGATCGACGCGGGATACCGCGGCGAGATTAAGGTCCTGCTGATCAATCACGATCCCTTGCAGCGCATCAGCCTGACCCGCGGCGACCGCATCGCCCAGTTGGTAGTCCAGCGAGTCGAACAGGTCAGATTCACCGAAGGTGAGTCACTTTCACAGACGGCGCGCGGCGCCGGGGGCTACGGTTCAACGGGCGGTCACGCGACCGCGACATTCGAGGGAGAGAGCAGCTGATGGCACGCCGACGCAATAAGCACCAGCCCGAAGCGGAGTCCGTCACCCCGGATCCCGTCGTCGAGGGAATCCGTCACGAGGGCCCCTGGGACTCCTCAGAGCGCTCGCCCGACGGCGATCCGACATATCTCGACCTCGGCACGCTGCTGATCCGCGTCCGCGAGGGTCTCGACGTCCAGCTGCCCACCGATGGCGAGAGCCAGGACATCGGTTCTGTCGTGCTGGTTGCCGAAAATGCGGCTCTCGAGCTGCGTGCGTTCGCCGCGACGCGCTCGGGTGGACTGTGGGAAGAAGTGCGTGATGACCTGATCCTCGAGGTCTCCCGGCTCGAGGGTGAGTGCGAGCAGATCGACGGGCCCTTCGGCGCCGAGCTCCGGATCAAGGTTCCGGTGGAGTTGCCCGACGGCGAGAAGGGCTTCCAGCCCAGTCGCATTGTCGGCGTCGAGGGCCCCAGGTGGCTCCTTCGCGCGACGTTCCTGGGCGATGCGGCCCTCAACCCCTCCGACGAGGGGCTGCTGATCGACACTCTCCGCGATGTCATCGTGGTGCGCGGCGCCGAGCCCCGCATCCCGCGTGAGGCGCTGCTGCTGACGCTGCCTTCCAACGTGACCGTGATCTCGCAGGACGAGTAGAATTGAAGTCATGGGACGCTTCAGCAAGACTCTCGAACGTTTCTCCTCCGAGCACCAAGAAGCCGGTGAGCTCAAGAGCAACGCGACCAACGCCGGGTGCCAGCTGATCTCTTCGCAGGCGGACCGTTGCATGGCCACGATCCACGGTGTCCTGCGGTCCGTGACGCTGCGTCCTATCGACGGCATCACGGCCCTCGAAGTCGAGGTCTATGACGGTTCCGACAGCGTCACGCTGATCTGGCTGGGTCGCCGCAAGATCGAGGGTGTCGTGGCCGGCCGGCAGCTGACGGCGTATGGCCGCATCGGGATGCGCGGCACCACGCGAGTCATCTACAACCCGCGCTATGAGCTCGACGCATGACGGGCCGGCCTTGACCTCCGCGCAGGCGACGGTCGAGCAGGTAGTCCGCGCGCAGCTGGCCAAGGCGCTCGGCGGTCCACGCGGGATCATCGAGAGCGCTGTCCCGACCGTGCTCTTCACGGTGATCTTCCTGGTCGCCGACAACATCCGGATGGCGCTGATCGTCAGTATCTCGGTCACCGTGGCGCTGCTGGTGGTTCGCCTCGTGCAGCGCTCCACGACACAGTTCGTGTTCAACGCGCTGGTCGGCATAGGCATCGGCGCGCTGTTCGCGTACAGGGCCTCGCAGTCGGGAGGCTCGCAGGAGGACATCGCGCGAGCGGTCTTCACACCCGGGTTGATATACAACGGCGTCTACGCGATCGTCATCATCCTGACGATTCTGATCGGCTGGCCCATTGTCGGTTTCCTCGTCGGCTCGGTCACGGGCGATGCGACCGCGTGGCACTCCGACAAGCCTTTGGTCAAGCTCTGCTCGCAGCTGACCTGGATCCTCGCTATCCCCTGCGTTATCCGCGTTGCAGTGCAGCTGCCCCTATGGCTTGACCACCAGATCGGCCTGCTGGGCGCATCCAAGATCGCGCTGGGCTGGCCGCTGCAGCTGGCATCCTTCGCCCTGATGGGCTGGCTCCTGAGCCGCAACCGCACCCCCGTAGAACTCCAACGCTGACGAGGGGGTTATCGCCCTCCGAGGAGGGGGTTACTGCCGCGGCCCGCGATTTAAGTGCCTCCTCACAGGGCGGTAACCGCCTCGTCAGCGGGGCTTGGGGCTGAGGAGTGCGGCTAGCTGATCGTCGGCGTCCTCGGGCGTCACGAAGAGCAGCTCGTCGCCGGCCTCCAGCGAACGATCTGCATCGGGCGTATGGATCGAGTTGAGTCGCAGGATCGCGACGAGCACCGCATCGGGGGGCCACGGCACATCGCTGACGCGCTTGCCGACGAACGGAGAATTGGCCGGCATCGTCAGCTCGACGAGGTTAGTGTTGCTCTGGCGGAATGTGAACAGCTTGACCAGATCACCCACCGTCACGGCCTCTTCGACGAGCGCCGACATGAGCCGCGGCGTCGAGACCGAGACGTCGACGCCCCACGACTCGCCGAACAGCCACTCATTGCTGGGGTGGTTGACGCGTCCCACGGTTCGCGGCACCGCAAACTCGGTCTTTGCCAGCAGCGAGATGACCAGATTGGCCTTGTCGTCTCC
>JBBSSC010000006.1:0-16807 GCA_038242465.1 Propionibacteriales bacterium
AGAGCAGGTCCTCAGGACCCAGGCCGGCATATGCCATCAGGTGGAGGATCGCTCCGTAGGTGACTTCGGCCTGGGCCCCGATGTCGCCGGGATGGAGAGCCTCTTGGGTCTCCATATCCAGCGCTGCGAAGCCGGACATGTAGAGCGTCCGGCCGGCCTTGATACCCGGCGCATACGTCAACGTGTCATAACGCGACCAGCCCGGGTTGACCAGTTCCAGCTTGTGCTTCGACGCCGTTACGTCGATCGCAACCATGGAGTCGGGGTGGTGCAGACGGCTCATCAAGATGCCGCCGGCTCCGGGGTAGACGCCTGCCCCGCCGAGGCGTTCCTTGCGGACGCGGTGCGTCTTGCGGTAGACGTCACGGGTTTCGGGCGTGGAGTAGTCGTACGTGGTGACGGCCTGGTCGATCGACATGCCCGCCCGATCCAGCAGATCGGCAGCCTTGTCGAGGCAGTACGCGTACTGGCTCACGAAGTCGCCCTTGAACACGATCTCGCCGTGCTCGTCCACCGGCACGAGGGTCGGCAGGTGGACGGCGCCGTCGGTACCTTCCTTGACGGCCGAGCGCTGCCACGTGCCAGCTTCGCGGGCCTCGCTCGCGATGAGCAGCTCAGTGCCGCCGCCCTTCTTTGCGACGAGCTCGACCTCGAGGAAGGCCGCGCGACGCACGAGGCGTTCGACGATGATGGTCGAAACGACGGGCTCGTGAGCTCCGAAAATCTCCTTGCGAACCGCGACGGCATCCTCATAGTCGCCGATGCCCGAGACCGTGACGTTCTCGGTGATGCGGACGACATCTTCGATGCCGAGGCCCGCGCCATCAAGGATAGTCAGCACCTTGGCATATGCGGTGCGCGCCTGCTCCTCCATCGTGCCCGAGACCGTCATCTTGCCGACGGACTCGTCGAAGGCAGCACTCGTGTGGCCTGAGGTCCAGGCGCTGTCACCCTCGCTAAGTCCCAGGCAGAAAGTAAAGCCCTCATACGGGAACCAGGTGAACTTGGGCGTCGTGATCGCATTCAGGGTCATGCTGTCCTCATCTGTTGCTGTGGTCGGCCGCGGTGTTCGCGACGGCGAAAAGAAGGTTCTGGAGATCAGGTTGTTCGGGGAATGACTCGATAGCCGCGATCAGTGCGGCGGAGTCGACACCCACGTTTCCGGTGAACTTGGCGTGCAGATCGGCATCGCTGAGTGGATTGTCCGGTCCGCCGGCACTGCGCTGGACCGATCCGTCGATCTGCCTCCCGTCGCGAAGGACGATCCGCACGGATCCACGGGCATCGGCTGCGACGCCTGAGGCCGGTCCGATCTCGACCTTCACGCGGGCGGCGAGAGCCGTGACCTCGGGTCGGGCGATGCTCGCCGGATCGAACGTCGCGAGCGTCATGTCGCCGTCCACGATCAGGGCAGCTGCGCTCCACGGCAGCGAGAATTTCGCGGCGTAGGGGCTCGCCGGGCGGGTCAGGTCGCGACTCGTGTCGCAGACGACCGATGCCGAGTCCGGATGTACCTGGGCCGTGATCGACTCGATGTCATCGACGGAAAAATCTAGCTGTTGACGCGCATCGCGCACCGCGTCGAGCGTTGCATGCGACAACTGGCACGCCGCATACGGCTTGATACCGATGCGAGTCGTCTCCCAGCGCACGCCGAGTCCTTCGACGATGCTCTGACGGTCAGCGGCGCCCGCCGCCAGGGCATCGAAGACACCGTGCGGACCATCGAAAACCGTCTCAGGGCCCGTGGCTCCGGCTGCGGCCAACCGGGCCGCACTGATGCCGGACTGCGAAGCAAAGCCGGGATGCAGTTGCTTGGTTGAGGCGCCTGTGCCGAGGAAGGCCAACAGCCCACCCGCCTGGCTGCCCGCAATGCCCAGCGCATGCGTCGTCTGATCGACCGTGAGACCGGTCAGGCGTGCAGCCACAAGAGCCGACGAGAAGACGCCAGCGACCATCGTGGCGTGCAGGCCCCGGGCGTGGAATCCGTGCGGTGCTGCAGCGGCGATGCGGCACGAGGCCTCATAGCCGACGACCGCAGCCTGCAAGACGTCCTCGCCCGAGGCCCCGACCTGCTCGCCGACCGCAAAGGCAGCCGGCAAGACGACCGCGGTCGCATGAATCAGGCCACCCGCATGGGTGTCGTCGAAGTCGAGCGTGTGCACCAGCGTCCCGTTGGCCAGGGCCGCCGCCGGAGCGGAGACCTTGATCGTCGAGCCCAGGATCGTCGACTCTTCCGGACCGCCCAGCCCGCGGGCGACCTCGAGTGCCGGGTCGGCTCCACCGGAGTGCAGCCCCCCGAGCGCCGTGCCGAAGCCGTCCAGCAGATGACGCAGCGCAGCACGCCGCACCTCTGCGGGAACGTCTGTGACCCCCAGCGCCCAGGTTGCGAGCTCGCGCGCGATCATCGTGTCGCTGCCTCGGCCTCCGCGGTGTCGGCCGGCTGAGCAGGCTCGCCAAATGCGCCGTCGGCCGCGAACTTGGCAACGGCCACCTCATCAAAGCCGGCGATCTCACGCAACACGTAGTCAAAGTCCTCGTTGCGCAGTGGCGCCCGCCGGTACTCCGGCAGCTCGCTGCCGACGCGGACCGGTGAAGCAACCTGCTTGACCGTGCCGAAGCGCGGGTGCTCGGTCTCGACGATCAGATTGCGCGCGATCGTGTGCTCTTCGGTCAGCGCCGCAGCCACATCGTTAATAGGTGCGCACGGGATCGCGGCCGGGTAGAGCAGAGCGAGCCACTCGTCGACGGTCTTGGTCTTGAAGATGACCTCGAGCTGGCCGAGCAGCTCGACGCTGTTCTGCTGACGACCCGAGAAGCTGTCGAATGGCGATCCAGCCTCGGCCCACTCGGGGTGACCCACGATGGGCGCGAGCCGTTGCCAGAACTTCTCCTTGGCGCAACCGACGACCATCCATCCATCGCTGGCCTCGAAGGCCTGGAAGGGAACCAGCGAGGGGTGCGCTGAGTGGCGCGTACGGACGGGCTCGAAGCCGGCGTTCATATGCCATGCAGCGGGGTAAGTGAGCATGCCGATCGCCGTGTCGTACAGGCTGACATCGCAGTCCATGCCGACGCCGTCGCGGCGGGCCGCGTGCAGCCCGCTAAGAAGCGAGATCGCAGCGACGAGTCCACCCGAGTAGTCCACCATGGAAAGTCCCGACTTGGTGGGCGGACCATCGGGCTCGCCCGTCAGATCCATCCAGCCCGCGAGGCCCTGCAAGACGTAGTCGTAGCCGGGCTCGCTCTTTCGGGGCCCGGTCATGCCGAATCCCGTCAGCGAGACACACACGATCGCGGGGTTGAGGTGTTTGAGATCGTCGTACTTGATCTTGATCTTGGCCGGCACGTCACCGCGCAGGTTGGAGTAGACAACATCCGCGGTCTTGACGAGCTCCTCGAAGACTTCGCGCCCGGCTGCGGTCGAAAGATCCAACGAGAGGCTCTTCTTGTTCCGGTTGAACGCCTCGAAGAAGAGCGAATCCTCCTCTTCGCCGTACGGCGGGACGTAGCGTCCGACGTCGCCGCCGAAGCGGGGATCCTCGATCTTGATGACTTCGGCGCCAAGATCTGCGAGGTGGACCGAACCGAACGGTCCGGCTCCATACTGCTCGACGGCAATGATCCGCACATCCTCGAGAGGCTTCATGCGATGCTCCCCTTCATGTCAGCAATCATGTGGATGAGTTCGTCCTGTGCCGCGCGGATCTCCGCGGGGGTCATACCGTGCACGGGGGCACTGAGCTTGACCGCATCGGCGATGCCTTCGTAGGCGGAGATGCGTTCGGCGATCTGGTCTCGGGTTCCGGCCATCGTGAGCGCGTCGACCATCTCGTCGGACACCTCGCTCGCGAGGTAGTCGGCGCCGCGGCCCGCGCGGAATGCGTCGATGACCTGCTGCTGCTGCTCGCCGAGTCCGTGGAACTCGAAGAAGTCTGCGTACGTGCGCACGCTGGCGTAGAAGCCGACCGTTCCGGCGACGTAGCGGCGGGCGGTTGCGAGGTCGGGGTGGACGCCGCAGCATGCCGAGACGACGACATCGACGTCCGAGATGGTCTTGCCCTCGACTTTGTCGACGCCGGCCTGCAGCTCGGGCAGGACGCGCTCGGCCAGGAATTTGGGCGAGCACAGCTCATGGCTGATCCAGCCATCGCCGATCTCGCCTGCGAGCCGGGTCATAACGGGACCCATCGCGGCCAGGTAGACAGGGATATCGGTGCGAACCTGGTTGAACGGACGCTCGTAGCCGCGGATGTGCATGGGCTCGTAGTCACCGTCGAGCGCGATATCGCTGCCCTCGTCGACGCTGACCCAGAACTGCCGGACGTTGCGGACCGTCTCGCGGATGTGGGCGACGGGCTTGCCCCACTGGGCGTTGTGCCAGGCCTCGTTGAGCTTCTGCACGCCCGAGCCGATGCCCAGAATGAAGCGGCCGTCCGAGATCTCGTCAATATCGAGCGACTCGAGCGCCGTGATCATGGGGCTGCGGGCGAAGCCCAGAGCAATTCCGGTGCCGACCTTGGCGGTCGTCGTCGCGCCGGCAACTGCCGCCGCCGTAATGGTCGCGCTGCGATGGAGCTCCTGGACCCAGAGGGTCTCGGCTCCTGCCGCTTCGGCCCGACGGCTGACGTCGAGCACCTCGGCCATCGACTCGCCCCAGGGCTGAAATGTGATACGCATCAGTTACTCACCCGCCTGAGGCAGCGGCTTCTTGCCTTCGGGGAAGATGCCTTCAACCTGATCGGCACCGTGCTTGTAGACGTAGAACATGCGTTTGAACGAGCAGACCTCGTCGCCGTCCTGGTTCAGGGTGCGCGTGTGGACCGTGACGATCCCCGCATGCGGGCGGCTGCTTGACTCGCGCTTCTCCAGCACGACCGACTCGCTGTACAGCGTGTCGCCGGCGAAGACCGGGTGGGTCATTTTGATGTCGTCCCAGCCCAGGTTTGCAAACGCGTTCTGGGTGAGGTCTGTGACGCTCTGGCCGACGGCGATGGCCACGGTCAGTGTCGAGACGACCAGCGGCTTGGCGAATTCAGACTTCTTGGCGTATTCAGTGTTGAAATGCATCTGGTTGGTGTTCATCGTCAGCAACGAGAACCACGTGTTGTCAGCCTCAGTGACCGTGCGGCCAAGCGGGTGCTTGTACACGTCGCCCACCTCGAAGTCCTCGAAGAAGCGTCCGGTCCAGCCCTGTTTGATCGCCATGCTCATACCTTCCACCACCGTGAGTTCGATGCCTCGATTGTAATTGTCTGACATTTCGAATGTCAAGACGTTGGCACGGATAGTACGCATGGCGAAGCAAATTTTTGCGTTGCAATCGCTAACAAAACAGCTCGGTGACCCGAAACATCTGATTTTTCGCAGGAACGGCAGAAGGAATCCCTTGACCAGCAGTTGCGGGCCGGCGACCCACCGGCAACGGTCAGTCGTCGGACGAAGCGTCGCGGTAGGCGACACTGAGCTTGGCCAGATGGGCCTTCATGGCCGCTTCGGCGCCATCGCTGTCACCGGCTTCGATGCGCTGGAGGATCTCGATGTGGTCGTCGTCAACCTGCTTCCAGAATCCCGCATCCATCTCGCTGCGAGTCAGGCGCGCCTGAAGAACCCTGAAGACCGGCTCGGTCATGACGCCGAGAAGGCCGTTTCCGGTCGCGTCGACCACAATCCCGTGGAACGTGCGGTGCTCACGGAACTTGCTTCCCCGTCCACGCGTCTGCTGCTCACGCTCAACCACGGCGCGCATCTCCTCGAGATGGTGCTGCTCATGGCGCAACGCCGCAAGTCCTGCAGCCGGAACCTCAAGCACCTCACGGGCCTCGAGCAGGTGGGCCAACGTCATGTCCTCGGTACCGGACATCAGCCCTAAGCTCGTTTCGAGGTAGTCGCTGACCTTGTCGAACTGCACGCGGGACACGAAGGTTCCGCCCGTCGTACCCCGCGTGGTGTAAATCAGATCGCGGGAGGCCAGGACGCGCAAAGCCTCGCGCACCGTGCTGCGGCTGACCCCGAAGATGTCTGCCAGGTCGAGCTCGGTCGGCAGCCGGTCACCCGATCTCAGCGATCCGTCGAGAATCCGGTCACGCAACTGGTCGGCTACCTGCTGATAGGCAGGCCGGACTCGATTGATCCGACTCGGGTCAAGCCCCTCGCGGACCGAAGGCTGTGTCAGCATGTGTCCTTCGACAGCGTTACCGCCCTTACTGTCGACCATGTGTCGCCTCACCTTCGTAGCGCTTAGACCCAACCAAATATTCAGTGCTCCCCAGGTTAAGGCACGCCACGGCGCACTGACTCCAGCGCGAGACCCGCGTCAAGTCAGTCGGGCCATACGCACGATCGTGGAAATCAGGACAGACCGCTGATCTGGATTCCAGAACGCACCTTGTGACGCTTGTTAATCGAGATCAGCACGCCCGTCCACGGCTCGAGTTCACGGGCCAGACGCAGACCCCCCGCAATGATGCCTGCACGACCCGTGACAGCAGCCGCGATCTCGGCGACCGCCGCATTGGCACCATCGTCGTTGCCGCAAACCAGGACGTCCTCGTGCTCGAGCAGCCCTTCGTGCTTCCACAGGTTAAGTGCCGAAACATGGTGGAAGGCGCCGACCATCCGCGCGCCGGGGACGATCTGGGCGGCCTCTTCGGCCGCGCTGCCGGCATCGACCGACAGTGCGAACGGGCCGTCGGCATCGAAGCCGAGCGGATTGACGCAACTGATCACGATCTTGCCCTCGAGCTGCTCGGCGAGCGAACGGACCAGCTCACCGTGACCGTCGAACGGCACGGCCAGCAAGACGACGTCGGCCGCTTCTGCGGCTGCGCCGTTCTCCTGGCCGGCCAGGGTCACCTCGCCGCCGATCTTGGCGGCGATCTCGTCGGCTTTCTCCTGTGCGCGGCCTGCATCACGCGAGCCGATCGTCACGTCGTATCCGGCGATAGCAAAGCGGTAGGCCAGTCCGCGGCCCTGAGGGCCCGTCCCGCCGATGACAGCGATGCTGGGCTTGGTGGTGGTCATGGTCTTCCTTCGTTCTGCGTAGATTCTCTGGGCGAATTGGTGGTTTGCTGCTGATATCAGTGCGGGAGCCGGTCGCAATATGCTTCGCGGAGCCTGATGAGATGCGCCTTCATGGCCGACCCCGCTGCGCCTGCGTCCCCGTCTTCAATGCAGGTGAGTATGTTTTCGTGGTCGTGGTCGACCTCAGCCCAGTACTCCGGCGTGATATCCGGAGCTAGGAACTGTGCCTGCAGAACGCGGAAGACCGGGTCCGTCATGACCCCGAGCAGCCCATTGCCGGCAGCGTCGACGATGAGTGCGTGGAAGGTGCGGTGCTCACGAAATTTGACGCCCCGCCCTCGGCCAGTGGCCTCGCGGTCGATCGCATCGCGCATCGCTCGAATGTGGGTATCGTCGCGTCGGATTGCCGCCAAGCGCGCGGACGGACCCTCGAGCAGTTCGCGCGCCTCCAGCATCTCGGTCACCGATACGTCTGAGCTGCCCGACAGCAGTCCTAGGCTCGTCTCGAGGTAGTCGCTGACCTGCGCAAACTGGACTCTTGAGACGAAGGTTCCGCCAGTCGTCCCGCGCATCGTGTGGATCAGATCGCGCGAGGCCAGCACCCGCAACGCTTCACGGACCGTGCTGCGGCTGACACCGAAGATCGCGGACAGCTTGGCTTCCGTCGGCAGCCGGTCGCCAGAGGCGAGCGAGCCGGCCAGGATCAGTTCGAGCAACTGGTCCGCCACCTGCTGGTACGCAGGACGCACACGACTGACGGCGAGACCATCGCCGACAGGTGTCTCACGCAATGGCAGGTTGTCCACGGTGCTCTCTCTTGGAATGTTCGTGCCCTGTCAGCTGGCGTTGAAGGTGGCTGCTGCGATGTATTCATCGCGAATGGTGCGCTTGAGGATCTTGCCCCCGGCATTGCGAGGCAGTTCGGCCACGACGTACCACTCCCGCGGAACCTTGTACTTCGCCATCTCAGCCATCACGAATGCGGTCAGCTCAGCCACATCACAATCCTGACCCGGACGTTCCACCACATATGCAGCGATCCGTTCGCCGTAGACCTCATCCGGGACACCGATCACCGCAACATCGTCCACAGCGCTGTATCCCGCGATGACCTCTTCAATCTCCCGTGGGAAGACATTGACCCCACCGACGATGATCATGTCCTTCTTGCGATCCACGATCGAGATGAACCCTTGCGCATCCTTGACCGCAATATCACCCACGCTGAAGAAGCCATCGGCGTCGTAGCCCGCACGAGTCGCCGCCTCATCATTGAGGTATCCGCCCAACAGCAAGGGCGATCTCGCGAACAGCTCACCCGGCATACCGGGACCCACCTCGACGCCGTCATCATCGACGAGCTTGACCTCGTTCATGAACCACGGCTTGCCAACGCTGCCAGCTCGCTCCAACGCGAATTCCGGACGCAGGTTGGTCACGATCGAGCACTCAGTCGATCCGTAGACCTCGTGCACTCCTACCCCCGGGAACGCACCCAAGACCCACTTCTTCAACGCCACCGGCAACGCCGCCGCATTAAAGTACAACGTGTCCAACGCCGACAGGTCGTAGTCGGTCGCGGGGTTTTCGCACACCCGACGGATCTGCTGCGCATGCGTCGGCACCAAGAACACGGTGTTGCAGCGGTCGTCGACCATCATCTGCAAGAACGCCGCCGGGTTCCACTTGCGCAGCACCGACACCGATCCGCCCAGGAACAGATTGCCGTAGCTGAAAGCGAATCCGGCCCCGTGGTACAACGGCGCAACCGCAATCGTGTGGCGGCCCGGACCGTAGCCGTACTCCATCGCCGCGCAGTACAGCGTGAGCACTCGGCCACGATGCGTCAGCACCACGCCTTTCGGCCGACCGGTTGTTCCTGAGGTGTAGGTGATGCAGTACGTGTCGTTCTCGTCCACCACAGCAGCTGGATCTGCCGGATCTGCCTCAGCGAGAAGCTCCTCATAGTCTTCACCCACCGTGCCGTCGAATGACACCACCAGATCCAGGCTGCCCAGAACCGTTGCTGCCAGGTCAGCCAACGCATCTTCCAACACCAGGACCCGGGCGGCTGAGTGGCCGATGATGAACTCGTTGTCACCAGTACTGTTCTTGGAGTTCAACGGCACCAGTGCGATGCCAGCCTTCGCCAAGCCCGCCGAGATCTCGAAGTACTCAGCCCGATTGCCCGACAACAGCGCCACCGTGTCACCCTGCACCACACCCCGAGCCAGCAACGCCTGCGCGAACCGACTCGACCGATCATCCAGGTCACCAAAGGTAAACACCCGGTCGCCGTCGATCACAGCAGTCTTGTCGGGTGTGTTGCGGCCGAACTCGCGAATCCCATTCGCCATGTTCAACTGAATACCGTTCACAGAACTTCAATCCCTTCAATTCTATTCATCAACATGACTGCATGGGCTTCGGCGACCGGCACATCATTGCCGTCGAGCACAGTCCATATGTAGTTCTGAATCAGTTTCCCGCTGCCCGTCACACGCGACTCGGTGGGAACGAGCTCGACGTACAAAGAGCTACCTGCCTTGACCATCTGCAGGAACTTGACGCTCTTGAGCTCGACCATCGCGATGGCGTGATCGAGTGCTCCGGACTGCTCGAGCAGTCCACCCATCAGCAGCAGAATGCCTTGGCCAGGCAACGGGGCGGCGGCGCCGTCAGCCTGCTGATCAGGCGTCGGGTTGAACAACGGATGCGTGTAGCCGCCCGTGTTGACGATCGTCTCGATCAGCTCGGGCGTCACCTCGATTGATGCGGTCCTTACACTTCCTGGCTCAACCGAGTGTGCTGACATCTGCGTCACCCCGGCTCGGCTCTCGCAGGGCGTTGGTGCCGTCCAATGTCACGTGCATGGCTTGGTCCGCAGTGTGATGGATGACAGTCGTCATCGAGTGACCTCCCGGGTGAATGTGAGTAGCTTGTCGCTGAATGCGTCGGGAGCACGCAGGTGCGGCTGTCCGCGCAGTCCAGCAATGATGTCGAGGCGCGGATCCTTCGCCAGCTCCATAGCCTTGGCGTCAAGATGCGCGAGCATGTCGAATTCGGCGTCGAGCAGCAGTACCGGTACATCGAGTGCCGCAAGCGGCTCGGACGGATCATGACGGAACGCGGCCTGATAACCCCATTCATACCGATCAGAGACGCGCAGCACCTCAACACAGGCAAGGTGCAGCATCTCGGGACTGAGCCCGGGCCAAATGCGGCGATATCGCTCGACCGCCCAGTCGAACTGGGCACCCTCGATGTCAACCGGGATCTCGGGATTCCAGCTCTTGAGAAACTCGGCGCGTTCCTCCTTACTAAAGAGCGCGACCCCACTCAGCGAGACGCCCGAGACCGGCATACGGTGCGCCATCTCGATAGCGATAGAGGCTCCTGTGTGGACGCCTGCAAGCACCGGCGAGTCCATGCCGATCGCGGTCGCGGCATCGGCAAGCACCGCGGCATAGTCGGTAATCTCATAACCGAACGCGGGCGGCGGATCGGACGCCCCGTAGCCCGGGGTATCGAAGGCGACGACGCGAGCATCGCTGCCAAGGATCGTCAACACCTGCTCGTAAACCTTGGACGACAGAGGCGACTCGTGTAGCAGGCCGATCCACGGTCCGGAGTCGCCCGCGGTGCGATAGTGCACCTGACCCCACTCGACGTCGACGTATCCACCGCGTACCGCGGCGTTCATCGTGCTGTTCCTGTGATGAGACATGTCACCCCTGCGCCCGGTCGACCACGGCGGCGTCGCCCGCGAAGGCCTGATAAGCATGCCGTTCACGGGGATCAGCAGACAGCCTGGCTGACAGCAGCGTTCGTGTGTAGGGATGCTCGGGCGTCGCAAACAGCTGCCGGGTAGGCGCCGTCTCGACGATCTCGCCCAGGTACATGACCGCGATCCGGTCGCTGACCCACTCGACGGTGTGCATGTCGTGCGAGACGAAGAGGTACGCCATCTTGAAGTCCTCCTGCAACTCGGCCAGCAGCGACAGGATTTGCGCTCTGATCGAGAGATCGAGCGATGACGTCGGCTCGTCGAGCACCATGAACCGCGGCCGGCTGATGATCGCGCGCGCAATGCCGACACGCTGCTGCTGACCGCCTGACAGCTCGCCAGGCAGACGGCGGGCGGCATCTCCAGGAAGACCGACACGGTCGAGCGTCGCGAGCACCTGCTTGCGAACTTCCTTGGTGCCGAGCTGCGGTTGATGAATCTCCAACGGCTCCGCCACGATCGCACCAACAGACAGCCGTGGGTTGAGCGACTCGTAAGGTTCCTGGAAGACGATCTGCATCTCGGCACGCTTGGCCCGCATCGCCTCGGGGCTTAGCGAACCGATGTCGACGCCATCGAAGCTCACCGAGCCCTCGTCGACATCGAGCAGACGCAGGACGGCTCGGCCGAGCGTCGACTTGCCCGATCCGCTCTCGCCGATGACGGCGAGCGTCTCGCCCTCCTCGATCGTCAGCGAGACACCGCGTAGAGCAGGGACGGGGGCCCCGCCACGAACACGCGAGGCAAAGGTCTTGACTACCGAATCAACTTCAACGAGCGACACTGAGCTTCTCCCCTGCCTTCGGAACCGAACCGATGAGCTTTTTGGTGTATTCGTGCTGCGGGTCGACCATGACCTGCATGACGTCGCCGGACTCGACGACCTCACCTGCAAGCATCACTACCGCACGTTGGCAGTACTGCGCGATGACGCCCAGATCGTGCGTCACCAGGACCATCGAGCGGTTCTCGTCCTTGACCAGGCCCGTGATCAGGTCCAAGATCTGCGCCTGCACCGTCGCATCGAGGCCCGTCGTGGGCTCATCTGCGAACAGCAGACCAGGGTTGAGTGTCGTCGCGAGGGCGATCACGACACGCTGCGCCATGCCGCCCGAGAGCTGGTGCGCATAGCCACCGAGCACACGCTCGGGTGCCACAATGCCGACGCCCCTCAGCATGTCCAGGGCGATCTCACGCGACTCGGCCTTCTTGACCCCGGTCTTGTGCGCTTTCTGCAGTTCGTAGAACTGACGCTCGATCGAGTAGATCGGATTGAGCGAACCGAACGGGTTCTGCGCCACGAATCCGATGTGGTTGCCACGGATTGCACGCATCGTCTTGTTGTCGGCCGTGGCGAGATCAGCCTGACCCACCAACTCGATCTTGTCGGCTGTGACGTGGCTGTTGGATCCGAGCAGCTTGAGGATGCCCTTGATCGTCGTGGACTTGCCACAGCCAGACTCACCCATGATGCCGACGATCTCGCCGCGCCGGACTTCCAGGTCGATGCCCCGGACGGGGTGGACCTGCCCGTCAGGCGTGTCGATCGAGACCTTGAGGTTACGGACGTCGAGTACCAGGCCGTCGGGATTGGGCTCTGTGCTCATCGGTGGCTCCTTGCCGTCGTGTCACCGATGGCGTCGGCAAGCTGATTGAAGGCCAGTACGCACAGCAGCACGATCAGGCCGGGGAACGTGGCGATCCACCACTCGCCGGACGACATGTTGCCCGAGCCATCGCGGATCATGGCGCCCCAGGAGGGAGTCGGGGCACTGACGCCCACGCCGAGGAACGACAGCGATGCGATGACCACGATCGCATTGGCGATCGTCAACGATGTCTGTACCAGGACTACCCCCCATACGTTGGGGAGTAGATGCCGAAACGTGATGCGACGCTGTGGTGCCCCCATCGCGATGGCTGCCTCGATGAAGCGCGACTCCCGCAGGGCCAGCACCTCGCTGCGCAACAGTCGCATGTACCGCGGGATATTGATCAGCGCAATGGCCACCACGACCATGTACAGCTTGTGTCCCGAGAGCGTCACCAGCGCGAGCGCCAGGATCAGCAGCGGGAAGGCCTGGAAGGCATCCAGGCCACGGACCAGGCGTTCGCTGCCCTTGCCTTTGGTGCTGGCCGCCAGACCCAGAATGACGCCGAGCACGAGCGACACTACGGTCCCGGCCAGTGCGAGTGATAAATCGATGCGCGCGGCATCGATGACGCGGCTGAAGACATCCGCGCCGGCGCCGTCGGTACCGAACCAGTGATCACCGCCGGGGGCCTGCAGACTGGCTGCGCCATCGGTGGCCTCGGGGTCGTGCGGCAGCGGCGCGAACAGGCTCGCGAGCAGCAGCAGGACGATGAAAGCGACGCCGAGGGCAGCCGCCTTGTGCTGCTTGACCAGGCGCGCAAAGACTTGCGATCTGGGTGTGGAGAAAACCTCAGGCATGCTTGATCCTCGGATCCAGAAGGCCGACGACTATGTCGAGCACGGTGTACACGATGAGGGTGATCGCGCCGGCGATGAGGACCATCCCCTGGACGACCGGAAGATCCAGCTTGGTGATGCCCTGCAGCGACCACGCGCCGATGCCGTTCCAGGCGAAGACCCGCTCGACGATTGCCTCGCCACCCAACAGGGAGGCAAAGATGACACCTGCATACGTCACGATCGTGGTGCGCGACTCGACGAAGGCATATCGGACGACGGTTCGCTCGGGCAGTCCCATCGCTCGGGCGAACTGCGCCTGCTGCGAGTTCAGCGCCTTGCCGATCGTCGACCGGGCGGTCTTGGCGAAGTAGGCCGCGTAGACCAACCCAAGCGTCAGCACCGGTAGGAACAGATGGCTGGCCGCCGAGGCGAACAGGCTCATGTTCCCGCTGATGAGCGAGTCGATCAGATAAAAGCCCGTTACCTTGTCGGGCCCAGACTCTGCGATTCCGACCCGTCCCGAGGGCGCTGGCGCGATCCCCAGGATGAAAAAGACAAAATAGATCAGGATGAGGCCCAGGAAGAAGTCCGGGATAGCTTGGAAGATTCCGGTCGCCAGACGGCTGACCTTGTCGGGCCAGCGCCCACGGAAGTAGGCGCCGACCGCGCCTACCGCGACTCCGACAACGGCGGCGAACACGACCGACAGCAAGATCAGCTCGAGGGTCGCGGGGAGCTTGTCCCCGATCTCCTCGGTGATGGGGCGTTTGCTGTAGTAAGACTCGCCCAGGTCGCCCGTGGCGAGGCCCTTCAGATAGTCGACGTACCGCGTGCCGAGGGGTTCATCGAGTCCTAGTTCGGCACGGATTCCGTCGACCTGCTCGCTCGTGGCCATGGGGCCGGCGATGAGCTCCGCGGGATCTCCGGGGGTGACGCTGACCAAAAGAAAGGACAGCGTCACCAGCCCGAAGAGCGCGGCTACGAGGAAGCCGAGCCGAGCCAGCACCAGCCGAATTGGGCCTGAGGCCTTGGTCGGCGTCTTGGCTTTAACACCAGGTGTTGTGCTCAGCGTCATGACTATCCTCGGCTCATGTTCACGTACGGGTAACCGCCCGACGGGACCGAGATGCGCCCCTGGAGATCCGCAGCCTCACCCGAGATGTCGGGCATCTCGACGAGCGAGAAGATCGGCTGGTTGTCGCGCAGCATCTGCAGCGCGTCCGAGACGATCGCATCGCGCTCCTCACCCTGGTCGAGCTTGAGCGTCTGCGCTACGAGGGCATCGAACTCCTTGTTGGCGAAGCCGACCTTGTTCAGCGCCGAGGTAGATGCGTTATACAGGTACATCGAGAAACCCGGGTCCGGCTGCGAGGGGCGATCGGTGTAGAGGTACGACTGCAGCGACTGAGCCGTGACGGCCTCCTCGAAGTCGGCCGGCGACGGGATGTTCTTAATCGTCACCGTGACACCGATCTTCTTCAGATCGCTCTGGATCAGACGCGCGATGTTCTCGGCGTAGGGCCCCGGACGCTCCGAACTGATGGCGACCTCAAAGTCGAGACCATCGGCGTAGCCCGCGTCCGCCAGCAACTTCTTGGCTTCGTCGGGGTTGTACTCGATCATCGGATCCTGGTCCGCGAGCATGCCGCTAGGTACGGGGGTCCAGGCCGGCTTCGCGTACCCCTGGTAGACCGACTTCGAGATGGTCTCGCGGTCGATCGCCATGTTGATCGCCTTACGAACCTCGGGCTTCTTGAGGTCGGGATCCTTCATGCTCAGGTTGAAGTTGTGCCGGTTGGTGTCGGGCTGGACGTTAACCGCCGACTTGTCGCTGCTCTCGATCTTCTTGAGCTGATCAATCGGCGGCTCCGAGATCAGGTCGACCTCGCCGGCCATGAGCAGCTGCGCACGCGATGCTCCGTTGGGGACGTTCTTGACCAGGATGTTCTCGAAGTAGGGCTTCTTATCCCAGTAATTCGGGTTCAGCGACAGCTTGAGCTCCTCGCCTGGAACGATCGAGTCGAGCTGGTATGGACCGAAACCAGCTGAGTTCTTGGCGAGCCACTCACCGGCGTACGGATCTGCGTCCGTGACGTGCTTCTTCAGCTCGGTCGAGTCGAGGATGCCCATGATGGGGTACGCCAGGATCGAGAGGCTGATGGACGACGGGGCCGTGAGGTTGTAGCGGATCGTGTAGTCGTCGACCTTTTCGACGGCCTTGGCCGGATCGACATTGGCCGGGGCCATCAGCGAGTTGGCCTGGATGCTCTTCGCGTTGGAGAGGAAACGCTCGAAGGTCCACAGGACGTCGTCGGCGGTCATCTCGTTGCCGTACTGGCTCTTGACGCCTTGGCGCAGCTTGAACGTGAACTCGGTGCGATCGTCGTTGACCTCAAACGACTCAGCGAGTCCCGGCACGACCTGATCGGTGCCGATAACCGTGTCTTCGGTCGCCTTGCTGTAGTCGTACTCCAGAAGACCCGAGAGGGTCGCGTCCGTGGCGTAGACCATCGTGTTGCCGGTGTAGACACCCGGATCGACCTGGGTTGGCACATTCGCCCAGGCCATGGTCAGTGTCGTGTTACCGCCCGCGGATGACTTGTTGTCCGATGAACCGCTGCATGCGGCGAGCACGACCAGCGCGGCGGCCGCAGAGGCCACGCCGAGCTGTCGAGATACGCGAGAAGCCATCTTGAATCTCCAAACTTATGATGCTGACGAAATATGTCAGACTTTAACCCTATAGTGACTACGGTCACGCAGCAAGGGCCTGGTGTTGCGACATTGTTTCACGGTCGAGCTGGCCCGAATGCCAGCACTCGCCATACAGATTGTCTGCAACCGAGCACTAGTGTGTCCTATGCGACGCCTGCGGCACGGCCCGTAGAACGATTCATCAGACGTTTCAGTTCTTCATCGTCAGGAGATCCGCCATGCTCACCACCACACCTTTCGAGGAACCTACCGAGCGGCGCGACCTACGCGCCATGGTCGAACAGCTCCTCGGACGCCACCTCCCCACCGATCGGGCACTTCAGGTAGACCGCGAGGGAGTCTTCGACCGCGAGGTGTGGCAGGCCCTCGGTGATGCCGGAGTCCTGGGTCTCGGTGCCGCCGAGGACGCCGGCGGATCTGGTGGGACGGTCGGCGATGCCCTCGCCGTGACCGAGGAGATCGCGCGCGTCCTGCCCAGCCTCGCGGTCGACTACGTGACCTGCGGGATGGCGATGCGCATGCTGGCCGATTCCGGCGCGGGAGACAGCGCCGCCGAACTGCCGGCAATCGCGTCCGGCGAGAAGGTCTGCGCCTTCGGGCTGAGCGAGCCTGGCGTCGGCACCGACCTGCTCAACCTGCGCACCTCGGCCCGCGAGCAGGACGGACAGTGGGTCCTCAACGGACAGAAGACCTGGATCTCGCTAGGTCAGGAGGCCGATGTCATCTTCGTGATCGCCCGCACAGATGCCGTGCAGGACGGGAAGAAGGGTCGCGGACTCAGCATCATCGCGGTGCCCGCCGACCAACCTGGGGTCACAACTCGGCGGGTCCACCTCGCCGGCATGCGC
>JBBSSC010000007.1:0-16352 GCA_038242465.1 Propionibacteriales bacterium
TGAGTGAGCGCAGCGAGCGAATCGATTGGACAGGGATCATGCCGTTATCTCCGTACCGTTGCTTTTTCACAGGAGTGGCGGCATGAGGCGGCATATGGTCGCCGAGGCACTCGCGGCCGAGCTGGACGATCAGGTCGTCATCGCGAGCCTGGGCAGCGCCGGACGCGCCTGGCGTGAGTTCGGTGGCGACAATGCGACGTTCTACTCCTCCGATCCCATGGGTGCGGCGCCCGGTATCGCGCTCGGCGCGGCGCTGGCACGTCCCGATCTAGAGTTCGTCCTGCTCGAGGGCGATGGTGATCTGACCATGAACCTCGGCTCGCTGCTCGCAATTGCCGGCTCGGTGGCCACCAATCTGAAGCTGGTCGTCTTCGCCAATCACCGCTACGAGACGGGCGGCGGTCAGCCTCTGGCCGGTGCCGATCGTCTCGATCTTGCCGGCATCGCGGCAGCCGCGGGCTGGGGCTGGACGCGGACGCTCGAGCTCGACACGGACGAGGCCGATCTACGCGCCTGCCTGCGAGAGATGTGTGCGGTCTCCGGCCCCGCGATGGTCGTGGCGCGAGTCGTCACCGAGGCATCGCCTTACGGCGGTCCGGGCGACTACTCGGGCGCCGAGGCCCAGTTCGTGTTCCGTGAACAGATCCGACAGCTTGATCTTAAGAAAGAAGAGGCATCTGCATGACCACGTTGATCCTGCGCAACGCCCGACTGCTCGATCTCGAGCATGACGGCTCGATGGGCGATCTCGTCGCCGTCGACGGAAGAATCGTCGCGATCGGCAGCGGCGTCGCGGCGCAGCACGAGGTGACAGCAGGCCAGGACGTCGTCGATGTCGATCTAGCGGGTGACGTCGTGATGCCCGGCATGATCAACGCGCATACGCACTCCAACCAGAGCATCGAGAAGGGTCTGTGCGATGCGCTGCCTCTGGATGCCTGGATGGTGCTGGCAAGCTACGGCGGCGCGGGAGCCCGTCTTTCACCTCGAGATCTCTACGTCTCGGCGATGGCCGGTGGCATCGAGATGATCCGCAGCGGTTCGAGCGCGGTCCTGGATTGTGCCCGCGCCGACATCGAGTGGGTCGACGATGGCATGGACGCCATCATGCAGGCCTACGTCGATCTCGGCATGCGCGCTTCGGTCGCGATCCAGTTCTCCGACCTCGACTTCTTCTCCTCGATCCCGATCGATCTGATCCCCGACGGAAAGTCGCTGCGCAAGCCGCCGATGGCTCCGCCGGATGTCGTGCTGGCCGGTGCCGGACGGTTCCTGGATCGGTGGGACACGACCTCGTCGCGGGTGCGTCCGATCCTCGGCCCCTCGTCACTGCCGCGCTGCTCGACGGATCTGTTCGCCGCGAGCATCGATCTGGCGAAGGGCCGTGGCGCCAGGATGCAGACTCATCTGCTGTCGGCAAAGTCGCAGGTCGACATCGCCACCGAGCGCTTCGGCGGCTCGACGGTCGAGTTCCTGGGCAAAATGGGCGCGCTGGAGGAGTGGGCGTCCTATGCGCACTCGATCTGGCTCAACCAGCGTGAGATCGAGATGTTCGCCGAAACCGATGCCGTCGCGATCCACAATCCTGCCAGCAACCTGAAGCTCGGCGCGGGCGTCGCGCCGATCCCGGCGATGCTCCGGGCCGGTGCCAACGTCGCGCTGGGATCGGACGGTGCCAGCAGTAGCGACACCCAGAACATGTTCGAGACGCTCAAGCTGTCGACGACGCTGCACCGCGTCCAAGGCCCGCCCGCCACGTGGCCCACCGCAATGGACGGCCTCGGCATGCTCTGGACGGGTGGCGCGGCCGCGGTTGGTGCCGATATCGGCCGCCTCGAGGTCGGCGCGCTCGCCGATCTGACGGTCCTCGACATCGATCAGCTGTGGCCCGGACCGGCCGAGCAGATGCGCCAGCAGCTCGCGTATTCCGAGCTCGGCGCAGCGGTCAAGAGTGTCTACGTGGATGGTGTGCCGGTCATGGTCGATCGTGCGATCACGACGATCGATGAGCGCGCGATCCTCGCCGAGGCCCGCGAGATCGCCGAACGTGTCTGGACAACTCTGCCGGCGCGGCTGTCGAAGTTCGAAGAGCTTCGCCCCATGCTCGAGAGCATCGAGGCGGCCTCCGGCCAGGGCTTTGAGGCAGGCTGTCAGTGCGGCTAGAAGAGTCCGCCGCTGCACGGGTGTCCGCCGAGGACATCCGTGCAGCACTGGAGGTCATGAGTGCGGTCCCCAGCCCCCGCGGCGGTGAGTATGCGTTGGCGACGGCGTTGGCGCAGTGGTGCCGCACCCGGTGGCCGCAGCTCGACTGGACGGTGGATTGCAGCGGCACCGGGGGAGCGAGCCTCGTCTCCCGCAGATCCCGTGATGCCCGTGACACGACGCTGATCTACTCCCATCTGGACACTTCACTGACCGGAGACACCGAGTGGGACTCGGCGTTGACGGGTCGCCGTGACCTGCCGGCGTCGTTCGAGTGGGATCAAGCGGCCGATACCGCGCGTGGATTCGGGCTTGGCGTGGCCAGGGGCCCCGCTGCGGCTGCGCTCGTCGGCTATGCGGCCGCCGCGACACAGCGGGCCGAGCAGCCGGATCAAACCGGGGAAGCTGGCCTGACTCTGCTCCTGGCCGGCTCGGGAACGCATCGTTCTCCGTTCGAGACCTCCCCGACGGGCCGACGATCGCGGCTGACCGGCGTGCAGCGATATCTCGGCACGGGACGGCGTCCCGACGATGTCGTGATTGCCAAGTGCGGGCCTCCAGGTCTGTTGCACCACGAACCGGGTGCCCTGTTCGTGAAGATCACACTGGGCGCCGAGATGCTGCCCGCGATGGGCGCCTCGACGGCGGTACCGGCGGGTGGCCTGCCCTTGCATCTGGGTCCGCTGCTCGCGGGGCTGGGTGCGTGGCGCGACGCGCACATTGCGAGTCGCGCACCGTACGGACAGATCGCTCCGGAGATCGGGGTGGGCTCCATCGTCGCGGGCCGACCGGGCAAGCCGGATCTGCTGCCTGCTGCTGTCGAGGTACACGCCTACGTCGTGATGATCGACGGCGACGACCCCGAGAAGATCGGTGCCGAGCTGCGCGAGCAGTTGGCGTCGTCCATGGCCGGCACGGAGCTCGAGAGCTGCCCGCTCGACGTCCTACTGGCCGAGGAGCATCCGGCTGCGGCGACTCCGGAGTCCGCTTCGATCGTGCAGCGCGCGAAGGATGCATGGCATGTCGAGCGAGGCGCCGCCCCCACGCATATCTCGGGTTGGAAGGGATCGACCGACGGCGTGGTATTCCGCTCGGCGGGATGCCGGACCGTCCGTCTGGGACCCAGCCCGACATCGTCGATCGACGATCGGCGCATCGATCAGCTGGCCATCTCAGATTTGGTCGACTTTGCTCGCATTTATGCTCGTCTGGGTGCTGAACCCGCCTAAAAGGCCCAATATTTCATCTCTATTTGAGATGCCATCTCATAATGATTGACAGCGAGATGCTCTCACCATATCGTTACAGCAGGCGGACCGGGTGGATTCCGGCCCGCTAGACCACCGGAGTATTTGAGTTCCAAGGAAGTGCCATGACCCGCAGTACCGACCAGTCACCCAGCGCTTACCAGCCAGATAGTGCTCGCCAGTCACATAGTGTGACGGGGCAGGCGAGATCGACCTTCTTGCTCGACGATCCCGGCTCTTTGAGCTTCAAGGTGAATCGGGAGGCTTACCGGTCGAATGCGGTGTTCAACAGTGAGCGCAACGAGATCTGGAACTCCACGTGGCTGTACCTGGGTCACGAGACCGAGCTCCCCAAGCCGGGAGACTTCAAGATCCGCACTTTGGGCGGACGTCCGCTGATCTTCGTCCGCGACTCCGACGGAGTCATCCGTGCCTTTTACAACTCCTGCCCGCACCGCGGCACGATCTTGTGCCGCGAGGCCGAGGGCAACAAGAAGCACTTCCAGTGCTTCTATCACGCTTGGGCCTTTTCGAACTCCGGCGAGCTCGCCGCCCTGCCCGGCCCCGAGGCCTACGCCGAGGATGAGCAGTTCAAGGCCGATCACGGTCTGCGCGCCGTTCAGCGCCTCGACATCCATGAGGGCTTCGTCTTCGTCGCCTTCACGACCGAGGTTCCCGAGCTGCTCGAGCATCTGGGCGAGGCGGCCAACTACATCAGCATGACGGCGCAGATCGGCGCCGACGGTATGGAAGCGCTGCCCGGCGTTCAGCTGTACAGCGTTAAGGGCAACTGGAAGCTGACCGTCGAGAATGCGATGGACGGCTACCACTTCGCTCCCACGCACAACACGTTCGTGGGCTACCTTCGCGAGACCGGATTCCAGGTCAACGACGACGATCAGTACGCCTACACGCTCGACAACGGCCACGCGCTGGCCGTCCTGACCGGGCACAACGGCCGTATCGGCATGATCTGGGAGCCGCGCTTCGGCGAGGAGGAGAAGGTTCGGACCGAGGCCAAGCGGGTTGAGATGGCCGAGCGTCTGGGTGCCGAACGCGCCGACGAAGTGTCCGAAGCGAGCCGCATCCTGTTCGTCTACCCGAACTTGCTGCTGTTCGACCTGGAAGCTCTGACGATCCGCCAGATCGAGCCGAGCGCACCGGGTCAGACTGACGTTCGCGCCTGGCAGCTGGTCGAGACAGGCGAGCCGGCGAATGTGCGTGAGCTGCGCCTGCGCACCATGGCGAGCTTTGTCGGGCCGGGAGGACTGGCAACTCCCGATGACATCGAGGCCTATGAAGCCGTGCAGCGCGGCATCGAGGCCACGGCAGGATTCACCGAGACACTGAACGATTGGAGCGACATGTCGCGAGGCATGGCCAATGAGGTCGCGGGGCGCAAGGGTCGCTCGATCGATGAGGGCGCGATGCGCGGCTTCTGGCGTTACTGGGCCGACAGCTTGGATGGCCAGACCCAGATTGCCGTGGCCAAGAAGGAAGGCGCCTACCGTGGCTAGCTCGATTGTGACCCGTCCCGAGGTCGAGGACTTCATGTACCGCGATGCGCAGCTGCTCGACGAGTGGAAGCTTGACGACTGGCTCGCAACTTTCCAAGAAGGTGCCAAGTTCGAGGTTCCGACGACCGACTGGCAGGGCTGGGACACCGGTTCGGCCGGTTACTTCGTGGCCGATGACTGGGAACTGATCAAGGCACGCGTCCAGCGGCTCAAGAGCCGCAAGGCGCACGCTGAGAATCCCCACTCGCGCACCAACCGGATGGTCACCAACGTCCAGGTCTTCGATCGCGAGGACGGGACGCTGCAGGTGCTGGCCAACTTCCAGGTGTCGCGCTTCCGCGATGGCGGATCGTTCACATATGTCGGTCGTTACGATCATGTGCTCGCGGTGGAGGACGGGGCGATGAAATTCCAGCTTCGCCGTTCGATCCTGACCAACGAGTCCATGGCAGCGGGCGCGCGACTCAGCTTCATCCTGTAGGCGCTGATGATCAAGCACATGGTCCTGTTCGCGTTTCGCGACGACGTGACCGCAGAGGATCGTCAATCGATCCTCGACGAGCTCGACACGCTGCCGAGCCAGTATCCGGCGATGAGGAACTGGACCTGCGGGGAGAACATCAGCAATCGCAGCACAACGCTGAAGATGACGCACGCATTCGTCGTCGAGTTCGACGGCCAGGACGATCTTCTCGACTACGTCACCAGCCAGGGGCACGAGAACTTCGTGACACATCGGTGGCGGCCGGTCATCGAGCACCAGGTCATCGTCAGCTACGAGTACGACCAGATCAGCACATCGCCCAACTAGCTCACACGCAGTGAAAGGAATAGTCATGTCAGACGAGCAGGCTGCACGTCCGAGGGGTCCTTTGAGCATGCAGTACGCGCGGATCGCCGTGCCGGACATGCAGGACACGATCGAGTTCTTGACCTATCACGTGGGTCTTCAGCTCGAGCAGCACGATGAGTCGCACGCCTACCTGCGCGCCGACATCGGGCACCACAACATCGAGCTGCTTCACGAGCCTCACCGCACCGAGTCCGAGACCGTCGCAGTCGGCTACACCGTCGAGTCGTCGGCGACACTGGCCGATCTTCGTCGCCGGGCCACCGAATCCGGATACCCGGTCGCCGATCTCGACGAGAAGATGCAGAAGCTGTGCGCCGAGGGCTTCGCGGTGACAGATCCGAACGGCCTGATCGTCGAGCTGTTCACGGAGTTCACCGAGTACGCCGAGCCCCCGCTGCTCGAGTACCGGCCGATCGAGCTCGTGCACCCCTTCCTCGCGACACCCAAGTACGACGAGACGCTGGCGTTCTACCGCGACGTCCTGGGCTTCATGGCCTCGGACTACATCGAGGACGTCACGGCGTTCCTGCGGTGCGAGAACCGGTATCACCACACCGTCGCGATCCAGAAGAACAAGGAGTACTACGTCGCGCATCTGTGCTTCATGATGAAGAGCTTCGATCACGTCATGCGTGGACGTGCCAAGGCGCAGTACAAGAACGTGCCGATCGCCTCGGACCTCGTCAATCACTCGGCGTCGACGTCGATTGCGTTCTACATGCATGATGTGCGTCACGGTCCGCGCTACGAGCTGTGCGATCTGCACCGGGTGTTCACGCCGGAGGAGCACGAGACCCACAGGGCCCGCCGGATGAGCCTCGACCCCCGCAATATCGATGTCTGGCGGCCTGCCGCCGACGACTGGGGACGTTTCTGAGGGACGACATATTGGCTGCCGGGCGCTTGTTCAGCGCTCGGCAGTCTGTGCGTGGGGCCGCTTCGGCAGGAGTTTTTGATCGATCGACCCGGTGAGAGCAGGCAAATCCGTCCGAGTTCATGTACAAAGGGGTGTCGCCGTGGAACGCGTTGTCGAACATGATGCAGAAGGTCAGGAGGTCTCGCCCATGCCCGTTGAAGTCCAACCGACGATCAAGTCCGTGCAGCGGGCGGCCCGGATCCTCTCCGCATTCACCGTCAGCAACCCACAGCTGACGCTCAATCAGCTCACCGAGAGCCTCGGCAGCACAAAGGCGACGGCGCACCGCTACACGATGGCATTGCGCGAAGCCAAGCTCGTGCGTGACTCCGAGCGCGACACCCTCTTCTCCCTCGGCCCCCAGGTGTTGACCCTGTCCGCCGCAGCGCGTGCGGGTATGCCGATCATTGCGATGGCCGCACCACTGATCCACGAGCTCGTCCAAGAGCTGAACCAGACCGTGGTGCTGAGCGTCTGGGACGGCGGGACGGCCGTCGTCGTCCACGTCGACGACAGCGCCGACAGCGTTATCCAGGTCAGCGTCCGCATGGGCGCGCGCCTCGAGCTGGAGCACTCGGCCCAGGGCCGGCTGTTCTGCGCCTATCTCGATCCGGACTCCGAGCCGTTCGTCAAGGCCGCGCTGGAGGACAATCCGGGTCTCGATGAACAGATGGCCCAGATCCGTGCCGAGGGTGTTGCGGTCAACCTGATCGCCGTCAGCGGCGTCCGGGCTGTGGCCGTTCCGGTCCTTGACCGGGGCAAGATTGTTGCCTCGTTGGGTGTTATCGGCACCTCATACTCGGTTCCCGAAGAGGCCAAGTCGGCCATGGCATCGCGGCTCATGGAGGTTGCCGATCTGCTCTCGGCCGATCTCGCGAAGCCGCGGCCCGCTCCCGGCCGCTGAAGATCCTTCAGCGGCCAAGAAGCGGCCATGGCATGGTGGCTGAGGCGTCAGCGGCTCAGCAACTTAATACCGACTGCCTTCTCCTGCGTGTACTCCATCATCGAGTCGTACCCGCCGGTGCCGAAGCCACTTTCTTTCTGCATGTTGAACGGGAAGCCGATCACTCCGGCGTCGCCGAACTGGTTGACCGTGACCTGACCCGCGCGGACATCCTGTGCGAGGCGCAGGGCCACCGAGACGTCATTGGTCCACACCGATGCCATCAGGCCGAAGGCGGTGTCGTTGACCATGTCGGTCGCCTGTCGCAGTCCGTTGAAGGTCTGGACCGTCAGGACGGGTCCGAAGATCTCTTCGCGCACGACGCGCATCGAGGAGTCGACCTGGTCGAAGACCGTCGGCTGGACGAACCAGCCCTCATCGGCCCGACCGCCCGTGATCGCGCGTGCGCCTTCGCTCGCGGCGGAGTCGAGGTGCCCGACGACCTTGTCGAACTGGGCCTGGCTGACGAGGGGGCCCATGTCGAGATCTTCGTGCCAGGCGCCGCTGCGGATCTGCTTCATCGCAGCGACGATGCGGTCGAGTGCTTCGTCCTTGATGCTCTCCTCGATCAGCAGGCGCGAACCGGCGTTGCAGTTCTGGCCGGCGTTCTCGGTGATGCCGCGCACGATGCCCGGAATCGCGTTGTCGAGGTCGGCGTCGGCGAACACGACGTTGGGGGACTTGCCGCCTAGCTCGAGCTTGACCGGGACGAGGTTCTCGGCGGCGGCCCGCATGACGGCCTTGCCTGTCAGGGTCGATCCGACGAAGCTGATGTGATTGACGCCGGCGTTTGAGGTCAGGGCCGCGCCGGCGTCGGCAGCACCGACGACGGCGTTGAGGACTCCGGGCGGGAAACCGGCCTGGCGCGCCAGCTCGACGAGGGCCAGCGGTGAGAGGGGGGCGATCTCCGACGGCTTCAGGACGACGGTGTTGCCGGCTGCCAGGGCCGGGGCGAGGTTCGCCATCGCCAGCAGGGCCGGGACGTTCCAGGGTGTGATGACGCCGCATACGCCGTACGGCTCGCGAACCGTGTAGCCCATGTAGTCCTGGCTGCGAGTCGGGAGCGCGACGCCGGTCATCTTATCGGCCGCACCGGCGAAATAGTCGACGATGCTGTGGGTGATGTACATGTTCATGCGGCCACCTGAGAGCGGCTTGCCGACGTCTTTGGCCTCCCAAGCCGCAAGCTCCTCGACATTGGCCATGATCAGATCGGCCCAGCGCCGCAGGAGCTGACCGCGGGCGGTGGCGGACGTTGCCGCCCAGGCGGGGGCGGCACGTCGTGCGGCGGCGACCGCATCTGCGACGTCGTGCGCCTCGGCCAGCGCGACAGTGTGCAGGATCTCGTGTGTGGCGGGATCGAGCACGGACAACTCGCCCTTGTTCCGCGCACTGATCCACTCGCCATCGATGAAGTGCTGTGAACTAGGGATCTCAAGGTCGGTCATGTTCCCATTCTTGAGGGCCACGTCACGCATGTCAATACGCAATCTCGCAAAGCAATATACGCGCGGATGGCTCTCTGGGGTCGCGGCGCCTGCGCTCGAATCTACGAGACTCCAGAAACGGTCTCAGTGGCACGGCGTCTCTATCGAGCATGTCAAGGGCCGCCCGGCCCGGCACTGTCGGGTCGGCCCATGTTCTCAGCCAGTGTCGCCGAACCCCTTGACAATCTCGCCTGGCACCCACAGCATATCTCGTACTACGAGTTACTGATTCGCAATGCAAGATCGGAACGGCCCGGGGGCTGGGCGTACCGATCCTGTGAACTGCCACCCCCACATCAGGCAGTGCGCGGACCAATTGACTCCACCAGCCCGAAAGGACACATCCAGTGAGACCCTTCCAGCGAGGTAATGCCGCCAAGGTGGCCATGGCTGCTGTTGTCGTGCTCTCGCTCGCAGCGTGTGCGAGCAATGAAGCATCCGATAGCGATCCGGCGAAAAAGGAAGCTGTTTCGGCCCCGGCGGGACAGCCGGATGTCAACAATGACGGCAAGGTCGTGATCGGCATCCTGAGCCCGGGTGACATTAACGACGGCGGCTACTTCCAGAGCTTCGTCGACGGCGCTGAGCGATTCGCCAAGCCGAAGGACTGGAAGGTCATAGCTCGCGGCAACGTCAGCACGGCCGATGCGCTGAGTGCAGCGCGCGCACTGTGCGCACAGAAGGTCGACATGGTCGCCTTGGGCGCAGGTTCGCTGAGCGATGCCATCCCAGCCTCGGAAGAGCCGGCCTGCAAGGACACCGTCTGGTACGTCCCGGCGCAGGGCAATATCGCCCAGACCCCGCGGATCCTGCTGTCCGAGGACAGCGTCAACCAGAACCTGCTGGTCGCCGGCTTCGCCGCCGGACTGGAGATGGAGGCCAAGAAGCTGGACAAGGCAGGCTTCGTCGGTGGACTCGATGTCGAGTTCGAGCAGCGCGCATCCGTGGCATTCAAGGCTGGCGTCCGTTCGGTGATGCCTGATGCCAAGGTGCTGATCTCGTTCGCCGGCGATCAGAACGACTCGGCCAAGGCCAAGGAAGCCACGCAGGCACAGCTCGCGCAGGGCGCCAAGGTCATCTACCCGTACCTGGGTGGCTCGACCGACGCGGCCGCACGACTGGCCAATCAGGCCGGCGCTCTCACGCTGACGCCCGGAACCGACCGCTGCGAGTCCACGGATCCGAAGTTCGATGTCTCGGTCATCTTCGATCCGGGCTCGTACCTGACGGCGGCGCTCCAGCAGTTCGCCGATGGCGCGCTGGAGATCGGCACGAAGAAGACCTGGAAGATGGGCGTCGACGCAGTTCCGACGGTCAAGTACTGCCAGGGCACCGATGAGCAGAACGCCAAGCTCGAGCAGTTCATGAAGGACATTGGCTCGGGCAAGATCAACGCCGATGATGAAGTCAAGCGCCTTGGTTCCTGAGGTCGCGCAGCAGGTCGCCGGGATCGCTCAGGCGGTCCCGGCGCCAGCGTTGGAGCTGCGCGGGATCAGCAAGGCGTACGGCAAGGTGGTCGCGAGCGACAACGTCGACCTGACGATCAACCCCGGTGAGATCCACGGTCTGCTCGGTGAGAATGGAGCCGGCAAGTCCACTCTCATGAAGATCCTCCTGGGACTGGAGAAGCCTGATTCGGGCATCATCCGCCGGCAAGGCGCCGACGTCCGGATCGCCAACCCGCAGGACGCCCGCAAGCACGGGATCGACATGGTCCACCAGCACTTCAGCCTGATCGGGCCGATGGCGGTGTGGGAGAACGTCATCCTCGGCGACACCGGTGCTGTCAATCGTTCGGCGGCATGTGAACAGGTCGAGAATGTCGCGATGCGCTACGGCCTGCCGATCGACCCGCTTGCCCGGGTCGACGCCTTATCGGCCGGTGAACGGCAGCGGGTCGAGCTGATCAAGTGTCTGCGCCGCGAGCCCGAGTTCCTGGTGCTCGACGAGCCGACATCCGTGCTGACGCAGGAGGAGTCCGAGGAGCTGTTCGACGTCCTGCGCCGCATGGTGCAGTCGGAGAATCGAGCGGTCATCCTGATCAGCCACAAGCTCGCTGAGATCACAGCGGCCACAGACTCGATCACGGTGCTGCGCAAGGGCCGTGTGGTGTTCCATCAGCTGACTTCCAAGACGACGCATCAGGAACTCGCGCGCCAGATGGTGGGCCGAGACGTCTCGCTGCTCGCCGATGCGGCCGCGGTGGGCGTCCTCCCTGTCGCGGGCACCTCCGACGCGGACGCTGAGCCCCGGCGTGACTTCTCGGGGCTTCCGCCAGCACTGGGACTGCGTGAGCTGACCGTCGTCCAGGACGGCGCAACACTGCTCGACAGGTTCAGCTTGGACGTCGCTCCGGGCGAGATCGTCGGGTTGTACGGCGTCGAGGGCAATGGGCAGTCGGTGCTGGGCGATGTCCTATCGGGCCTGGTCATGCCGACCTCGGGCTCGGTCGCCGTCGGAGGAGATGTCGTCGCGCTTGAACGCGCAGATGCGCTGACCCGCGCGGGTATCGGCATCGTTCCGGAGGACCGGCATCGTTCGGGGGTCATCCTGGCACTGAGCGTCGCCGAGAATCTCGCAATGAAGTCGCTGGGATCTGTCAGCGGGAAGTTCCTGCTGAGCCATCGCGCGATGCGTGAGAACGCCCAGAGGTTGATGGCCGAGTACAGCATTACCGCACCATCGCCCGATGCTCCGGTGGGCCGGCTGTCGGGCGGTAATCAGCAGCGTCTGGTCCTGGCGCGTGAGCTCTCCAACGAGCCGCGGGTCCTGGTTGTCGCGCAGCCCACCCAAGGGTTGGACATCGGCGCGATCGAAGACATGTACGGCCGTATTCGTGCGGTGGCTTCGCAGGGGATCGGCGTGCTGCTGATCTCGACGGAGCTGGAGGAGATCATGACGCTCGCCTCGCGGGTCGCCGTCATCTCCTCGGGCATCCTCAGCGGAGTCCTTGCCGCCGAGGACGTGACGGCCGAGCGTCTCGGCATGATGGTAGGAGGAGCGTCCTGATGGATGCGTCGAAGAATCTGGCCGAGCACGGCTCGGCCGACCCGAATCGCCGGCGTGAGCTGCTGGCAGGGCTCAAGCCCTCGCGGTCGACTGCTCTGATCACTCTGGTCACGGCAGCTTCGGTGCTGCTCGCGCTGGCTCTCTCGCTGGGGCTGATCGCCTGGACTGGCGGCTCTGCGTGGGAGTCCGTCAAGGCCCTCTACACCGGCAGCATGGCCTCCAAGGCGGCCTGGTCCTCGACCTTGCTGTACGTCGCGCCGCTCCTGCTGGTTGCGATCGGCTCGTGCGTATCGATGCGCGGCGGTGTCTTCAACATCGGCCAGGAAGGTCAGGTGCTGATCGGTGCCCTGGCCGGCAGCTGGGTCGCGCTGCGTCTCGCACTTCCAGGTATGTCGTTGATGATCGCGACGCTCGTCGCTGCGACGGTCGCCGGTGCCCTGTGGGCGGGCCTGAGCTCGCTGATGTACCGGCTGCGCGGCGTCAACATCGTCGTGAGCACTTTGTTGATGACGTTCATCGCGATCCAGGTCGTGGGCTTCGCCGTGAGCAAGGACTGGTGGTTGCAGGCCTCGCGCATCGGTGACTCAGTCGTGGAGAGTCAGTCCAACCAGCTGCCCGCCGATGCGCAGGTGGGCTCGTTTGGTGAGTACCCGAACATCCAGATCAACGGCGGCCTCATCATTGCGGTGCTGCTCGCGATCGGTATTGCGGTGCTGGTGTCGCGATCGCGCTGGGGTCTCCA
Organism: Propionibacteriales bacterium; assembly: GCA_038242465.1. GTDB lineage: Bacteria > Actinomycetota > Actinomycetes > Propionibacteriales > Nocardioidaceae > Aeromicrobium. The sequence goes on from JBBSSC010000007.1 coordinate 12,917, forward strand.
GCTCAAGATGATGGGCCTGAGCCCCATCGCAGCCAAGCATGCGGGAGTCAAGACGGGGCGGCTCTCGGCCGTCGCGCTGGGCATCTCGGGGGCAACCGCTGGCTTGGCTGGAGCGATCCTGGTCACGAGCCCCGTCAGTACCAACCGACTACAGCCCGGTGTCTCGAACGGCATCGGCTGGGACGGTCTGCTGATCGTCCTGGTCGCGCGCTTCAATCCGCTGGTCGCGATCCCGGTCGCGCTGTTATTCGGCGTCCTGCGCGCGGGCGGCGGATTTCTGGCGTCGACGGGAGTGCCATCGTCGCTGGTCGACGTCATGAAGGCGCTGCTCGTCCTGGCCTTCGTCGTGCCACCCGCCGTGGTCCAGCTGGCCCAACAGCGACGCAAGCGGGTCAAGACCCCCCGCACCAAGACTCCGGTCATCAAGAACCCGACGCCCGAGGGAGCTGTGGCATGACTTCTGCAGACGATTTGTCCACGATCTTGTCCAGTGGGATGCGTCTGACGGCGCCGCTCGCATTCGCCGCCTGCGGTGAGTACCTGGCACACCGAGCCGGAGCGATCAACATCTCGGTCGAGGGGATGATGCTTGGCGCGGCCTTCGGCTCGGTGGCTGCGGCCAGCGTCACGGGCAGCGCTACGACGGGACTCGTGGCCGGAGCGCTCGTCGGGCTCCTCATCGCAATGATCCACGGCAATCTGGTGCACCGGGCGCATATCAACACCTTCGTCGTGGGCCTCGTGCTGAATGCGCTGGTCCTGGGCCTGACGACGTTCCTGATCGCGATCAACACGTTCGCGAGCCACCAGGTCTCCAAGATCGAGATACCCCTGTTGTCGGATCTGCCGCTGATCGGTGAAGCGTTGTTCACGGGGCGCTGGCCGATGTATCTGCTGCTGCTGTTCATCCCGTTGACGTGGTGGCTGGTCGAGCGCAGCCGGTGGGGCCTCGAGCTCCGGGCGGTAGGGGAGGACCCGATCGCCGCAGACCTCACTGGCATCGAGGTCAACAAGCGTCGCCGGCAGGCACTGATGTGGTGCGGTCTGCTGGCCGGCCTCGGCGGTGCGTACCTGGCCGTCGGTGAAGTCGGCTCGTTCAACCAGAACATGACCGACGGCCGCGGCTACATCGTGATCGCCGCGGTGATCTTCGGTGGCTGGCGCCTGGGCCGCACGATCCTGGGTTGTATCCTCTTCGGCCTGGCCGATGCGATGCGTCTGGCCCTGCCTGCCATGGGTCTGACGCTGGACAGCAATCTGCTGATCGCAACGCCGTACCTGTTGGCGATCCTGGTGATGCTGATGTTCGCTAGCTCCAAGCGCGAGCCTCGATCGCTGGGACAGCCTTTCCAACGAACTATCTAGGTTTTCCCGCAGTAACGCCGAACCCCCGAGGTGCAGCCCGCACCCGGGGGTTCGTCCATTCCCGCGGCCTCGCCGATGGCGAGAGACAGCACTGCGCCCCTGGTCGAAGGACCAGGGGCGCAGCATCGTGCGAGACAGATCAGTCGAACAGCACGACTCCGCGAACGTTGATTCCGGCGTGCATGTCCTCGTAGCCCTGGCCGATCTCGTCCAGCGTGTACGTACGAGTGATCATCTCGTCGAGACGCAAGGCCCCAAGCTTGTACATGTCGAGCAGCGCGACGATATCCGATGTCGGATTGCACTGGCCGAACAAGGAGCCCTGGAGCCGCTTCTGGTAGAGCGTGAGCTCGGTCAGATCGATCGGAACACCACCGTCAGACGTCCCTCCGAGGCCCGTGACGACAGCCGTTCCACCCTTGCGGATCGCCGCGAATGCCTGGCCCACGTGCTCAGGCTTGACGATGCCGACCGTGACGATCGCGGAGTCGGCGCCCTGCCCATTGGTGAACTGTCGAGCGACCTCTGCGGCCTCGTCCATCGTGGCGAAGGAGTGCGTGGCGCCGAACTGCTTGGCCTGATCGCGCTTGAACTCAACCGGATCGACCGCGATCACGGTCGTGGCGCCGGCGTGAACGGCACCCTGTACGGCGCTGATGCCGATTCCGCCGATGCCCATCACGATGACTACCTGGCCCGGGCGTACGGCTGCGGAATTGACCGCGGCGCCCCAACCGGTGGCGACGGCACAGCCGACCAGGCATGCCTTGTCGAGCGGGATGTCCTTGGCGATCTTGACGACCGAACGAGCCGAGACTGTTGTGTGTTCGACGAACGCCGAGACGCCACACATCTGACCGATTGCCGCGTCGGAGTCGGGCAGCGTGATGCGCGCGACTTCTGGCGGCATCCATACCTTGCCGCCGTCGTCACATAGATTCTGCTGGCCAGTGGCACACCAGCGGCAACGGCCGCAGGCCGGCAGGAAGGACATCACGACGTGATCGCCTTCGACCAGATCGGTGACTCCCGCACCGACCTTGGTCACGACGCCGGCGCCCTCATGGCCCAGCGCAAAGGGGTAGGTCGGTGCGCCGGAGTCGCCGACTGCGATGTGATCGTCGGAGTGGCACAGCCCGGCCGCGACCATGCGGACCTGGACCTCGCCCTGCAGGGGGTCGGCAACCTCAAGTTCGACAACCTCGTACGGGCCGGGTGCTGTTCGCACGATCGCGCCTCTAGTTCGCATCAAAATTCCTCTCGTGTGTTCTCGTGTGTAGTGCTGGTCTTGGCGATGCGCGGCGGATCACAGATCCAGTACCAAGCGTTCGTCCTTGGTGCGGCTGACGCAGATCATCATGCAGGCGCCGGACTCGCGCTCTTCCTTGCTCAGGATCGAGTCGAGGTGGTCGGGCGTGCCCGATATGACCCGGGTCTCGCATGCGCCACAGAAGCCCTTCTCGCAGTCGTACGAGAGGTCCGGCAGGACCTCACGAGCGACCTCGATGAGGCGCTTGTCAGCTGGGACGTGCAGCGTCACGCCGGTTCGGGTCAGCTCGACGTCGAATGCGGTGTTGTTCGCGGGGTCGAAGCTGACCTCGAAGTCATCGCCAGCGGTGAAGCGTTCGATGTGCAGGCGCGAATCGATGCCGAGATCAGCGCAGACACTCTCGGTTGCCGAGATCATCGCCGAGGGGCCACAGCAGTAGACGGCGGTGCCTGCGTCGATACCTTCGAGCGCACCGCGTAGATCGAGCAGACCGGCGATCTCGTCTTGGGGGACGATCGTGACCTGCTCAGGAGCCAGCTGCTGCAGCTCGTCAACAAATGCCATCGAGGCGCGTGAACGTCCGCCGTAGACGACACTGACATTCTTGCCCTGCTCGACGGCGGAACGCACCATAGCGACGATCGGCGTAACACCGATACCGCCGGCGAGGAACAGATAGCTATCGGACTCGACGAGCGGGAAGTGATTGCGGGGACGAACTGTCAGCGCGACACCCGCCTTGGCCACTTGGTGCAGCTCGACCGAGCCACCGCGCCCAGCAGGCTCACGGAGGACTGCAAA
>JBBSSC010000008.1:0-16110 GCA_038242465.1 Propionibacteriales bacterium
ACGATCTTGGACGCCAGCGCACCGCCCACGCGGGGTCAGCCAGTTTGGCGCAGGAGCTGCGCACGCTCGTTGATCGTGAGTCCGCCCCAGACTCCGTGCGGCTCGCGCACCATCAGCGCATGGTCGAGGCACTCCTGGATGACGGGGCACACCGCACACAGCGCCTTGGCCGCCGCTTCGCGGGCGCGGCGAGTCGGTCCGCGTTCAGCGTCGGGGGAGAAGAACGTGTCGGGGTCCTCGTTGCGGCAGGCACCTTGGTACTGCCAGTCGTAGGTCTCCTGGATGGGCATGGGTAGACGCGAGATGGAGGCCATGACTCATCCCTCCGCCGGACGTGTCATCTGGAGCTGGAACACGTCGATATAGCCCGTGCGGAAGCCCGCCTCGCAATAGGCGAGGTAGAACTCCCACATACGGTGGAATGTCTCGTCGAAGCCCTGCGCGCGGATTGCGTCCCAGTTGGTGTCGAACGCGTTGCGCCACTGGTGCAGCGTCAAAGCGTAGTCCTGTCCGAGCGAGCGGCGCGATGACACCGTGAGCGACGTGTGCTCTGCCAGGGTGCTGTCGATGACGTCGAGCGAGGGGATGAGCCCGCCTGGGAAGATGTACTTCTGGATCCAGCCGTACGAGTTACGGGTCTGCAGGTAGCGGTGGTGTTCCATCGTGATGGCCTGGATCGACACTTTGCCGCCTGGGGCAAGGAGCTTGTCGATCGTCGAGAAGTATGTGGGCCAATACTCCTCGCCGACGGCCTCGATCATCTCGACACTGACGATCGCGTCGTACTCGCCCGTGACATCGCGGTAGTCGACGAGCTGGAGGTCGACCTCGACGCCCGCCGCCGCGAAGCGCTCCTTGGCAAGTGCTGCCTGCTCGGTGGAGATCGTGATCGTCGTGACCTTCGCACCGCGCTGTGCGGCGCGAATCGCGAGGGCGCCCCAGCCGCTGCCGATCTCGAGCATGCGCGTTCCAGTCGTGACGCCGGCCTGGTCGAGGATGCCGTCGATCTTGCGCATCTGGGCGTCCTCGAGGCTTTGCGTGGGCGAGCCGAACCACGCCGCCGAATAGCTCATCGATGGATCGAGGAATTGCGCGAACAGATCATTCGAGAGGTCGTAGTGCGCCTCGATGTTCTTCTTCGAGCCCTCGACCGAGTTGCGTTCGTGCGATGGCAGCTTGGTGTCGACGAAGCCGCGGAACTTCTGCAGGGATACGGGCACGATCGTGGCCATCCGAGCCGCGAACGGGGTCAGTAAATCTGCCAGGTCGGTGTTTTCGCCGGCCTTCCAGTCTCCGGCCATGTAAGCCTCACCGAAGCCGATCTTGGTCTCGGCGCCGAGCCGGGCGAAGAATGCCTTGGGTCGGACGATCCGCATCTCAGGAGCATCGGGTCCGCCGGCGCCCCATGACTTGCCATTGGCGAAGGTCAGCCGGACAGGTACCGAGTTGACGGTCGGTCGGAGGATTGCTTTCGCAACCCGGGCCTTCAGCGGCGTACGTGGGGTGTGCGCGATGCCGGGCCAACGAGGGGTGGCGAGCTGGGTCATCGGGTGCCTTCCTGCGGTTCGTGGGCGGGCCTGGGAACGACTGGCAATCGGCGTATCCAGAGCCATATACCATGTATTCGGATCAGCACGCTGGTCCGATGGGTCATCAGCGGAATTTTCACCAAAGTTTTTACGAGCCGCCCACTCGTGGCCGGACGAGGCGTACCGCGGAACGTCGCGCTGAACACAGCCTCGCCTCCCTGACGCAGGATGATGCTCGACGACACCTTCTCGGGTGTCAGCGTGAACTGCAGGTCGTATGTGCCGTCGACCGTGAAGAACGGTGAGACGTAGAACGCCTTATCGACCACGGTCTTTCCGTCCGAGTCGGGCTTCAGTAGATAGGCGTGGCGCTCGCCATATGTGTTGTGAACCTCCGCGACGATGCACGTCAGGCGCGTGTCGGGTGCGATGGCCCAGAACACGCTGAGCGGATCGAATGTGTGGCCGAGCACCCGCGCATTGGCCAGCATCAGGATCCGGTGGTCGCGGACGTCGATGTCGTGGGCGGAGCAAAATGCCTCAATGTTGGCGCGGATCGTCGAATGGGGATCGCCGATGTGATCGCTGGCCCGAAATGACGAGAACGGTCGCAGCAGCAACGGCAGCCGCGGAAGATCGTCGACGTCGACGAGCCACTGGTAGACCCGGTAGGCGAAACGGTGGCGCAGGGGAGTGCGGCGTGTGTGCCCGACTGTGCCCTCGACGAGGGCCGGCAGCTCGGGAAGCAGCGCGGTCACCACGGCGTCACCACGCGGTCCCCAGCGCCGCTGCCGCGTCAACGCCCGAGCGGCAGCCGTCCTCGTGGAATCCCCAGCCGTGATACGCACCGGCAAACACCGTGCGATCGGTGAACAGCCGCTTCAGTTCGCCCTGCGCTGCGACGGAGGCAGGGGTGTAGATCGGATGCGTGTAGTTCATCGTCGCGATGACTGTCGCGGGGTCGACGCGCTCGGACGCGTTGAGCGTAACCAGGAAGGGCTCCGTGCTGTCGATGCCCTGCAGCTGGTTCATCCAGTACGTGACGGCGGTTGCATCGCTGCGCTGCGAGCAGTCGTCCATGCGGTAGTTCCAGGCCGAGCGTGCTGCGGTGGCGACCGGCAGCTGCGATGCATCGCGGTGCAACTGCGTCTGGTTGGCCGAGTAGTCGAATGCACCCAGGATGCGTCGCTCGTCGTCGTTGGGATCGGCTAGGAGCGCAAGCGCGTCGTCGGCGTGAGTGGCGATCACGACGGCATCGGCGTGATGGACGTAGCCGTGGGCGTCCGTAAGGTCGACCCCGTCTGATGTGCGGCTGATCGAGCGGATCGCGGTGGATGTCCGCACATCGCCGATCACGGTGCGCACCTTGTCGACATACGTGCCGGAGCCGCCGACCACGGTGTACCACTGCGGCGAGCCCTTGACGGAGAGGAAGCCGTGGTGCTTCAGGAACTCGAACAGGTAGCGCGCGGGATACTCCAGAGCTGTTTCGTGCCCCGACGACCACACGCACGACACGACTGGGATCGCGTAGTGGGAGATGAAGTAGTCCGAGAAACCGTGAATGCGCAGGAAGTCGCCATAGGTCTGCGGATCCGAGGGGGACTCGACCGAGTCGAGCAGTTCTTGGGCCAGGCGACCAAACTTCTTGACGCCCAGCAGCATCGCGAGGTACCGCGGGTCGAGCAGGCGCCGACGCTGCGCGAAAACACCCTTGCCGCCGCGACCGCCCGCATACTCCAGACCGCATCCATCGCAGTGGATGCTCATGCTCATCTCGGTGGCATGGACCGCGACGCCGAGTTCGGCGAAAAGCCGGCGCAGCAGGGGATACGTGCGGTCGTTGTGCACGATGAAGCCACTATCGACGCGGTGCAGGGCGTCAAGATCGCTGACCGTGTGGGTGTGCGCGTGCCCACCGACACGGTCATCGGCCTCGAAAACCGTGACGTCCCAGTCCTTGCGCAGGACATAGGCCGCTGTCAGACCCGATACGCCCGATCCGATGACTGCTACCCGGCGTCGGCCGGTGATCTGTTCCATACGGGTTGTTCGACGCTACTCGGCCACAGGATGGGTGTCGTCTGCGTCTCGCCCGGCTCTTTTGCTGGCCTCCGTGATCTCGAAGATCTCGGTTCCGAAGGAGCCCAGCTCTGTCGTGATCTGGCGGGCGCTGTCGAACAAGATCGCCACGACATGGCCCGCCGTCCCGATAGCGGCCTCGGTCGACTGTTGCACGACATCCTTGACGATTTCTCGTCGGCTCAACGCCATCGGGTTCCCTCTCGGTCGCAATCGACTAGGAGGTCAATTGTGACGTACTCGCCTCTTCCTGGCGACGGGCGGCCTCTTCGCGCTTGGCGCGACGCAAAGCCTTGGACTCGGGGCTGTTGCCGATCTTGTACGGGTCGCTGGGCTTGCCGCCGAGCTTGGCGAGCTGCTTGATGACGCTGCCGAGCTGCTTGGACAGGCGACCGCTGTTGTACTGCAAGCCGTACTTCTCGACCAGGAGGCCAACATCCTTGGAGACCTCGGGGTAGCGACGCGCCGGGATGTCAGGGAACAGGTGGTGCTCGATCTGGTAGCTCAGGTTGCCGGTCAGCACGTGGAAGGGCTTGCGACCGGAGATGTTGGCCGAGCCGAGCAGCTGACGCAGGTACCACTGGCCACGCGACTCGTTTTGCGCATCCTCTTCGGCAAAGGTCTGCACATCGGCGGGAAAGTGGCCGCAGAAGATGATGAGGAACGACCACACGTTGCGGATGATGTTGGCGACGACATTCGCGCCCAAGATCGCGAGCGGTGCCCACCAGCCGGTGAACGGCACAAGGGCGATGCCGAGGACGGGCCACGCGATGTAGTCCTTGAAGACCTGCTTGCGGATCTTGCGGAACGCGCGCTTCTTGCGGCCCTCGAAGTCTTCCTTGGTGATCTTGCCCTGGAGGTACTGGTCGAGCTCGACGCCGTGGTACATAATGCCCCACTCGAACACGAGCATCAGGACGAAGGCGAGCGGCAGATTGAAGCGGTGGCTCGCGTACCAGGGCTGGTCCTCATCGATACGGAACATGTTGTAGCCGATGTCGCGGTCCATGCCGTGGATGTTGGTGTACGTGTGGTGGATGTAGTTGTGCCCGTGCTTCCAGTCCTGGGCGGGGGCGATGTTGTCCCACTCATAGCGCGAGGCATCGATCATGGGGTCGTTCATCCAGTCGTACTGGCCGTGCATGACGTTGTGGCCGATCTCCATGTTGTCGAGGATCTTGGCCAGCGCCAGCAGCGCGATGCCCGCTACGAAGGCGGGCCAGAAGAAGGGCATGAAGATGCCGATACGTCCGAGCACCTCGCTGGCCTTCTGGATCCGGATGACTCGACGGATGTAGTCGGCGTCCTTCTGGCCCAGATCGTCCAGGACCCGCTGGCGGACTGCATCGAGCTCGTTGCCGAAGTCTTCGAGCTGCTCGTACGACATGTAGTTGAGGCCGACGGTTGCCGGCTTGTCGCTGTGCGGATTGATCAGCGTCAGCGGTGCAGCGTTGTGCTTGCTCGCGCTACGGGGCTTGATGGGGGCGTTCTTGGTTTTCCGGGCCATGCGAATCTCCCTGCTCAGAGTGCGACGTTGACGTCGCCGATGGGGACCTGGACACAGATCTTGATGGTCTCGTCGGTGTTGGCGCTGATCTCGCCGCTCACGACGTGGCGTACGGCGCCACTGTTCTTCTTCAGGGCGCAGGTGTTGCAGACGCCCATACGGCAGCCGAAGTCGGGCTTGAGCCCTGCTGCCTCGGCCTGCTCGAGGATCGTGGCGCCGGAGTTGAACGCCTCCATCTTGGAGTCGTCGAACGACAGCATGCCGGTGGCATCCGCTGCGCCGAGATCGACCGACGGCACCTTGAAATACTCCAGGCGCAGCTGATCGGCCGCTTCTAGCTCGGCGTAGGTGTCGCGAACCGTGGCGATCAGCCCTGCGGGTCCGCAGACGTAAGTCAGTGTGCTGGCGGGGTCGATGCCGAGATGCTTGAGGTGATCGACGTGAAAACGTCCCTGGAGATCGGCGCCTGCCTCGGGCTGGCGCGTGTACACGCGCTGGACAGTGACACCGGATGCGGCGAGTTCGTCGAGATCGGCGGTGAACATCTCGTCATCGCGCGACCGAGCGTAGTGCAGGAACGTGACATTGCCCTGGTGGCCAGTGTCGCGAAGCGTGCGCACCATGGACATCACCGGAGTGATGCCCGAGCCGCCACTCATCAGCAGGAGCTGGTCGGGCACCGCGCGGGGGAGGACGAAGTCGCCCTCAGCCTGCGAGAGGAAGACCAGCGTGCCGGGCTTGAGCTCACGATGCAGGAACTGCGACACATAGCCGTCGGGATGGGCCTTGACCGAGACGCTGAACGTGCCCTTCTTGGCGCCCTTCGAGCTGGAGACCGAAAAGACACGGACGCGGCGCTTGCCGTCGACCTCGATGCCGAATTGCACGTGCTGGCCGGGCGTGAAGCCCTTCCAGGCGCCGTTAGGACGCAGGACGACGGTGCTGGCCTCGCCGGTCTCCTGGATGACCTCGACGACGCGGGCGCGGACATTCGAGGCTGCCAGCATGGGGTGGAGCTGGTCAAGATAGTGATCGATTGTGTGCGGGGAAGTCAACATGGCGACCGGGCGTGAACTGAGCGCCTTACGGATGATGCCCATCGTCGACCCCCTGAAAAAGTTGAGTGTACGTGCGTTCACTCAAATTCTGCACGAGTCGCTCGCTGAGCGCAACCGACGCGCCGAGTGACCTGGAGCACTCGGCGTACAGGTGCTCACCCAATAACGCGCGATACGCTGTCGTCATGACCGAGTCGGCGCAGACGGCCTCGCGCCAGGAGCAGAAGGAGCGCACTCGTCAGGCGATCCTCGCCGCGGCGCTCGAGCTCTCGCCGACGCAGGGATTCGCGCAGATCAGCCTGCGCCAGGTCTCGCGACATGCGGGGGTTGTGCCGACGGCCTTCTACCGACACTTCGAGTCGATGGACGAGCTCGGCCTGACCCTGGTCGAGGACTCGTTCTCGACGCTGCGGCGGATGATCCGCGAGGCGCAGCGCGATCCGGGTGTCTTCGACAACATCATCGACGCCGCAGCGGATGTGCTGGTCGAGACGGTCAAGCACAGCAAGGCGCACTTCGCCTTCGTGGCACGCGAGCGCGTGGGCGGCTCAGAGGCGGTTCGGCGCGCGATCCAGCACGAGCTCGATCTGTTCGTCAGCGAGCTCGCGGTGGTTCTCGCGTACCTGCCCAACATCAAGAACTGGTCGTCCGATGACGTCCAAATGGTGTCACGGCTATTCGTCCGCAACATGGTCTCGAATGCCGAGGAGGTCGTCGAGATGCCCGACAACCGCCCCGACCTCGAAGAAACCATCAAGGAGGGGGCGCGCCGTCAGATGCGGCTCATCGTGATCGGCTTCCGCGACTGGCAGAGCTGAGCTCAGCTGACGTTGGCGACCTGCGCCGCGCCGAACTGGTCCTGCGCCGCTGTGGCGAGGTTGTTGAGCGCCTGCGAGAACACATCGTCGCCGAGGGAGTCCTCGAGATCGGCGAGGTGGGCCGGATCGGCGTCGAACTCGGCGAACCACGTCACGTAGCAGCAAGCGGGGGCAGCATCCTCGACCAGGATCGTCGCGCGGTGATCCTTGATCGCGAACGGCGGATCGGGCATGTGGTACGACAGCGTCTTGCCCTCGTCGTCGCGGCTCACGATCGTCACGACGAGCTCGGCGGGGGCCTCGGGGCCGTCGGCGTAGATGCGGAGCTTGGGGTGCCACTGCGAGAAGTCGCCGGCCAGTGACCAGACGGTATCGGCGGGCGCTGCGACGAACGTACGACGGGAGATGCGGGGCATGAATGTCCTCTGGTGCGGCGGTTCGGTCTTTCAGACATTGAACCGCGAACGAGCCGTGCGTGCCCTATTCAACGAGTGAGGCATTCCTCACTCGACCGGCCCCTTCACAGTTCGGCCGGCTCGTGGGAGGGGGCCGTCCCCATGAAGGAACGCATCTGCAAAGCCGCGATCCAGCCGATCGACTCGTACAACCTCCTGCCGTCGAGGCTGGCAGCCAGGATGCCGTGCCGGGCCCCGGCCGCGAGCGCGTGATCGCTCAGCGTGGCCATGACGTGCCTACCGAGACCACGCCGCCTGAACCGCGGTGTCGTCTCGATGCCGTCGAAGGTCGCGTGAGCGTCCAGCATGCCCATCGATCCTTCGGCGGCGATCCGCCCGCCTTGCTCGATCCAGAATGTGACGCTGTTGTCGTTCTGGTCCCATCCCGTGGCGAAGTCCGAACCAATCGGGACGGGCGCGAGGGGGACTAAATCGGTCGTCATCAGGACCTCGTCGTGCCGCGTCACAGTGACGTCCGCCGGCAGGTCGAGCTGGTCGTAGGCAGTGAGGTCGCGGCCGAGGACCGTCAGCATGGCGCGTGGATCTCCCGCGACATGGGCCAGCAGTCGGGCGCACACGCGAGTGCCAGGCTCGTGACAGATCAGCTCGTTCTCGCGGGTGACCGATCCCAGGTGGACGAGGGGCCAGCCGTCGACATCTGTGACGGCAGCGCTGCGAGCATGCGCCCAGGCCCGGATCCAGGTCTGGACGAGTTCTGCGTCGGACATCGCATCATCATCACATTCGGCCGGTGGAAGTACCTGGCAATCAAAGTGTCCCCGCGCCGTTGGTGCGGCCGGGGACGTCGAGCTCAAACCTCTAGATAGGGAGGCCGAAACTGCATCCAGCCTAGCTCAGCCCGTCCGGAGGCGGTGCGGCAGCGTCCACGCTGACGGAGTTCTTGGACGCGAGCGCACCAGGGCCGGGGGTTAGCGGACGACGACCTTGCGGCCGTCGATCGAGTCGACCGTTACGCGGATGACCATGGGGCGGACACCGCCCGCCCAGGGGCGCAGACGCTCGTGGCTCAAGACGGTGTTGATCGTGGCGCGGTCCTCGACGTGCTCGGCCCGACCCTTGACCGTGACATTCCAGCCGCTTCGGTACATGTCCTCATGGTGGTCGACGCCGAAGGCCACATCGCGATGGCCGCGCGCAAGACTCGACAGGAAGCCGTCGGGCAGCGTACGGAAGTAGATCGCACCGTCGAGGAAGGCGAAGTTGACGGGAACTAGCTGCTGTCCACCGTTATCGACGAATGCAACTCGCCCAACTGTCGTGGTGGTCAGCAGGGCGAGGCACTCGTCCTCGGGCAGCTTGATGATCGTGCCGACCTTGTCTTCGGGGTTGACTGTCATGTCGGAGCCTCTCGGTGGTTACGTCGCGCGGCTACCGCCAGTGTGCCTCACATTGAGCCGGTGTCGAGATACCTCTGGTGCCAACTCAGCGCCTCGGCGAGCAGGTGCGGCGTATGACGTCCCTTGGGATGGGCGTCCCAGGCCCGCTCGGTGTAGTCGTTGAGTGCGGGCTGGAATTGCGGATCGGCACACAAGGTGATGACCTTCTTGGCGCGCGCACGGGGCGAGAGTCCGCGCAGATCGGCCAGGCCGTGCTCGGTCACGATGACGTGCACATCGTGCTCGGTGTGATCCACGTGGCTGACCATAGGGACGATCGCCGAGATCGCACCGGCCTTGGCCGTGGACGGCGTCAGGAAGAAGTTGAGGAAGGCATTGCGGGCGAAGTCGCCGCTGCCGCCGATGCCGTTCATGATGGCGCTGCCCATGACGTGGGTGGAGTTGACGTTGCCGTAGATATCGGCCTCGAGCATGCCGTTCATCGCGATGACGCCGAGGCGGCGCACGAGCTCGGGATGATTCGAGATCTCCTCGCTGCGGAGCAGGATCTTGCCCTTGTAGGCGTCGATGTTTGCCATGAACCGGCTGACTCCCAGATCGGAAAGGCCGAATGAGGTGGCCGACGCCGCGCGGAGCGTACCGCTGTCGATCAGGTCGAGCATCCCGTCCTGGATGACCTCGGTGAACGCGACAAGATCGCGGAACTCGCTGCCGTCGAGGCCGGCCAGCACGGCATTTGCGACATTGCCGACGCCCGACTGGATGGGAAGCAGCTCGGGAGGCATCCTGCCCGTGGCGACCTCGTGCCGGAGGAAATCCAGGACATGCCAAGCAATCGCCTCCGAGGTGGCATCCGGCGGTGTGAAGGGCGAGTTGCGGTCAGGGCTGTTGGTCTCGACGACCGCGACGACCTTGGCGGGATCTACCCGCAGGTACGGCTCGCCGATGCGCTGCATCGCGTGGGTCATCTCGATCGGACGCCGGTTCGGCGGTAGCGCGGCGCCGTAGTAGACGTCGTGGAAGCCTTCGAGCTCACGAGGCTGCCAGTGATTGACCTCGATGATGACGCGGTCCGCCTGGTCGAGCCAGGTCTTGTTGTTACCCACTGAGCTGCTGGGCACGAGCAACCCGTCGGCCAGGATCGCTGTGACCTCGACGACCGCGACGTCGAGATTGCCGTAGAAGCCGAACCACATGTGTTGAGCCGAGTGGCTCAGGTGCGCGTCGATGTAGTCGACGTCGCCCGAGTTGATCAGGGCCCGCAGCGTCGGATCGGAGTTGTACGGCAGCCGGCTGGAGATCCCGTTGACCTCGGCGAGGGTGCCGTCCGCGTCGGGCGCCGTGGACGCGCCGGTCCACAACCCGATGCGGAAGGACTCGCTGCGGTCGTGCGCCTCGGTCATGCGAGCAGCCAGCGCCGCGGGCAGCGCCTTGGGGTATCCGGCCCCCGTGAAGCCGCTGAATCCGACGTTATCGCCATGGCGGATGTGCGCGGACGCAGCCTCCGCAGTCTGGACCTTCGACTCGAGCTGGGGGCAGGCAATGCGGGACGTCATGGGTTCATTGTCGGTGAAGCCGCTCGAATACCTGCCCCCGAGGTGGGTACGTCGACCTGGACCGACAGGCGATCCGGGAGGCACCATGAAGGCAGTGACGTGGCAGGGCAAGAAGAGTGTGAGCGTCGACACGGTCCCCGATCCGGTGATCGAGAAGGACAACGACATCATCATCGAGGTCACGACGACCGGGCTGTGCGGATCGGACCTGCACCTCTACGAACCGCTCGGGCCGTTCCTGCATCAAGGCGACATCCTCGGGCACGAGCCGATGGGCCGGGTCGTGGAGAGAGGCAGCGCCATCACGAACTTGGAGATCGGTGACCGCGTCGTGATCCCTTTCCAGATCGCATGTGGATCGTGTTTCATGTGCGACCGCGGACTCCAGACGCAGTGCGAAACGACGCAGGTCCGCGAGTACGGCATGGGAGCGGCGTTGTTCGGTTACACGGATCTTTACGGTGCCGTTCCCGGCGCGCAGGCCGAGTACCTGCGCGTCCCGCACGGCGACTACGGCCCGATCAAGGTCGAGGAGGGGCCGTCGGACGATCGCTTCGTGTACCTGTCGGATGTCGTGCCGACCGCCTGGCAGGGCATCGAGTACTCCGGCGTCAAGGGCGGCGAGACGCTCGTGATCGTGGGCCTGGGACCCATCGGTGAGATGGCTGCCCGTATCGCCCTGCTGCGTGATGTCCGGGTCATCGGCATCGACCTGGTGCCCGAGCGTCTCGCGCGTTCGGCGTCGCTCGGAGTGGAGACGATCGATCTGAGGTCGGGCGATGCCGTGGGTCAGGTGCTCGACAAGACCGCCGGACGCGGCGCAGACGCGGTGCTCGAGGCCGTCGGCATGGAGGCACACGGATCCGTCATCGCCGAGACAGTCCAGAAGGCTGCCGGTCTGTTGCCGAAGGCGCTGTCACGGCCGCTCATGACGAATGCCAGTGTCGATCGGCTCGCGGCCCTCAATCTCGCGATCCAGGTCGTGCGTCGCGGCGGGACGGTCTCGATCAGTGGCGTCTACGCCGGAACCTCCGATCCGCTCTCGATGCAGACGATGTTCGACAAGCAGCTGCGGATCGCGATGGGGCAGGCGAATGTCAAGCGCTGGATCGACGACATCCTTCCGATTGTGCAGGCCGACCGCGATCCGCTGGGGCTGGAGTCGTTCGCGACGCATCGCCTGCCGCTGTCCGAGGCTCCCAAGGCCTACGAGATGTTCCAGAAGAAGGAAGACGGCGCGATCAAGGTGATCTTCCAACCATGATGAGATCGGCTGGTCGACCGGGCCGTGCAGCATCATCAGCCGTTGACCGAGTGGGCGGAGCAGGTCGTCCGCAGCGCCCAGCAGCCGCGCCAGAACCGGTAGCGACTGGCTGCTCGGCGGGCTGAGTAGGGTCGTGTGCATGAGTGCTGACTGGCGTAGCGACGTGGTGGAGAAGGTGCGAGCCCTGATCGTCCAGGCCGAGCCCGAGGTCGTGGAAGAGGCGAAGTGGCGCAAGGCATCCAATCCCGATGGCGTGCCCACCTTCTCCTGCTCGGGTTTGATCTGCACGGTCGAGACCTACAAGGACAAGGTCAAGCTCACCTTCGCCAAGGGGGCGTCCCTCGACGATCCGTCGGGCTTGTTCAATGCGAGCCTCGATGCCGGCACGAGGCGTGCCATGGACCTCCGCGAGGACGATGGCCTCGACGACGACGCGTTCATCGCCCTGATTCGCGAAGCCGTCGACCTCAACCAGTCCTGACTTTTCGCGGAGCGTCATCCCGGCAGTGCTGATGCGCTGACGGTTGTGATGACGTCCTGCGAGTGTGCCGTGGTCACGGGCCACCGGTGTAAGGCGACGCGGGCGAATTGCGCGTCGTGGTCGCTGATCGATCCGACCAGTGTCCCCAGAGCTCGCATGAGACAGTGCCGAAGATCGTGCTCTAGGCCAGGAGAGATGTCGGTGTCAGACTCACAACGAGAGCGGTGCTCTTGCTAATCGAGAGGACATTCCATGAGCGACCGTCACCTGGTGATCGGAGCAGGCCCGGTGGGTCGGCACACTGCGCAGCTGCTCGCTGAACGCGGCTCCAACGTCATCGTCGCAACACGATCGGGCACCGACACGGGCATCGAGGGCGTGACGCATGTGGTGCTGGATGCTTCGGATGTCGACGCGCTCAGCCGCGCGGCCGAGGGGGCGTCTGTTATTTACAACTGCGCGAATCCGGGGGACTACACCTCATGGCAGACCGTGTGGCCGCCGCTCGCAGCTGCCATGCTGGCTGCATCCGAGCGATCGGGCGCGGTCTACGCGATCACCGGGAACCTCTATCCGTATGGCCCCGTCCAGGGAGCCATGCACGAGGGACTGCCGGATGCGGCGACCGATCACAAGGGCGTGCTGCGCGCTGGGATGTGGGCCGACGCTCTCGCCCTGCATGATGCGGGACGCCTCTGCGCCGTCGAGGTGCGAAGCTCCGACTACATGGGGTTGGGTGTGGGCGCGAACGGTCATGTGACTCGTCAAGTGCCCGGCATGATGGACGGCAAGCGCGCCTGGGTGCTGGGGCGCAAGGATCAACCGCACACGTTCACGGATGTGCTCGATACCGCTCGTCTGCTGGTCGCCGCAGCCGCTGATACGTCTGCACATGGGCGGACGTGGCACGTCCCGAGCAATCCGCCGCGTACGCAGCAACAGGCGCTGACAGATGTCATGGTGTCCGTTGGTCGTCCGACGCCGAAGGTCTCCGAGGTCCCAAAGGTCGTCCTAGCCGGGCTCAGACGGATCGTCCCGATGATGCGCGAGCTGCACGAGCTGGCCTATCAGTGGGACCGTCCGTACGTTCTGGATGACTCCGCTGCCCGCGAGCACTTCACGATCGAGGCGACGCCGTGGGACGAGGTCTGCCGCCGCTCGGCGCAGCAGTGACTCCTGCCTCTCGGCGCTCTTTACGGGTCGGTGCCCCAGTGGGACGCTGAATAAATGACGCACACGATCGATGCCGACTACCTGGTGGTGGTGGCCGATGCCACGCAGTCGGTGGGCACTGGTTCGAGGCCTAGCCCTTCGTCTGTCTGCACCAGGCGTCCGCCTTCTGCGGGGTCGTCTCAACGCCGCTCAACTCCGCTCGGCAGTGGTCGGCTGCTGCGGTGCGGACCCGAGGACGGTCCGCCGGAGCGTGCTTCCCAGACCGAGATTTGCGCCTATTTACGCGCGGATGTTCGACCGGATCGTGCGCTCGGGCACGATCGGATTCTTCCCCTGCAGCGAGTTCACGCGTGAGCGCACGATCGTCACGAACATCTCCGGCGATCGGTTCCAGGTGCCCGCGCAGTGCAGGATCGTGGATCCTCGCTGCCTGGCTCCCGATAGCCCTGCCGAGACGCCGCGTCCGTATCTGGCTGCTCTCGCGTGGGGTCGCCCCTGATCGGATCATCTGGGTGAGGCCGCGTGAACCGTGGATGTTCAACCGAGCCGTGGTCCAACCTGATCCCGCGATCTTACGCGGCCTGGTCGCCGACGCTCGTGAACGCGAAAACCCGATGCTGCAGGACCCGACAAGCAATGACGTGAGGAAGTGCCCAGATGCCGATCTGGTTACAGGCAGGAGGCTGGGGGCTGCTGGCAGGCGGGGCACTCGTACTGGGTGCGCTGATCGCGTGGTTCGTGTCCGTCCCACAGCGTGTTGTCGCGAGCATCATGGCGTTCGGCGCCGGCGTGCTCATCTCGGCGCTTTCCTTCGACCTCATGGACGAAGCCGAGTCCTCAGGCGGTCTGACAGCTACCGCCGTGGGCTTCCTGGCGGGCGCCGTAATCTACGTTGCCGCCAACATCGCCCTGGCCCGTCGCGGAGCCGCCCATCGCAAACGGTCCCAAGACCAGCAGGCATCAGAAGACGAGCAGGGCGGAAGCGGCACCGCGATCGCGGTCGGGGCTCTGCTGGACGGCATCCCGGAGTCCGTCGTTCTGGGCCTGTCGGTGCTCGGTGGTGGGGGTGTGGGTGTGCCGGTCTTGGCAGCCATCTTCATCTCCAATCTGCCGGAGGGGCTGTCGAGTGCCTCAGGGATGAAACGCAAAGGCCGAAGTGCCACCTATGTATTCGGGGTCTGGATCGGCATCGCGGTTGCTAGCGGCATCGCCGGCGCAGTCGGGGTTCTCGTCTTCGATGGCGCTCCGCCCGAGTCCATCGCGGTCATCACTGCCGTCGCGGCCGGAGCGATCCTCACCATGGTCGCCGACACGATGATCCCCGAGGCCTTCGAGCGCACTCACCTCTACGCGGGCCTGTTGGCCACGGTCGGATTTCTGCTGTCCTTCGCGATCGGACGAGCCTGACGACGGACGATACCGGTGCTGAGCGGGTCGCCGGTCGCAAGCCGCCGGATGGCGGAGCCTTCGGTTGCTGCCTACCGTGGCTGTATGGAGACTCGAAATATCGTCAGCAGCCTGGGCCTGCCGGTTGCTGCCGCAGTCCTGGGATCCGTGGCAACGGCCAGCGGCACCAAGAGTGTCTGGTACCGCTCGTTGCGCAAGCCGGCCATCCAGCCGCCGCCCGTGGTCTTCCCGGTCGTCTGGACTGCCCTGTACGCGCAGACAGTGCTGGCATCGGTCGACGCGCAAAATCAGATGACGCCCTCCGAGGCTGCGGTCTACCAGCGCAAGCTCGCGATCAACATGGCGCTCAACGCCGGCTGGTGCTGGTCGTTCTTCCGGGGACACAAGCTTGTCCCGTCGATCGCGGTGGCCGGTGTCCTTGCGGCCAGCTCGGCCGATCTAGCCCGCACCGCTGGAGGAGCCTCGCGCCGGGCCGGATGGGCGTTGGTCCCGTACACGGTCTGGAACACCTTCGCCACGGTCCTGACTGCGGCGATCTGGCGCAAGAATCGCTGACCCGCGATGCCCGATTCGCCGGCCCCCGAGCGAACTCCCGACGGCCACTTCCTGATCATCGGCGGGCGGCGGTGGCGGGCGAGTGATCCGAGCATCCCCGACAGGCTTCGGCAAGAGCTCGTCGACGAGCTGATGAGCGCTCGGCGAGCCGTCAAAGCCGATGATGCGATGGCTCGTGCGCGCGTGGGTGACGCCAAGATCGCACTGGGGGAGCGAGGTCATCCGTGGTGGGAGGAGGCGCCGGTCGAGGCGCTGGATGCCAGGATCGCTTCGACCGTTAAGGCGCTGCTGAGACATCGAGATGGCACCACGATCTGTCCCAGCGATGCCGCCAGGGTCGTGGGCGGCGAGCAGTGGCGCACCCGTATGAACGACGTGCGCCGGGTCGCCGCCACACTCGCCGAGAACGAGCAGGTCGTGATCACCCAGCGCGGTAAGGCGGTCGACCTCTGCTCCGTGAAAGGACCGGTCCGGATCGGCAAGGGGCAGGCGTTCGATCCGGTTTGACGGTTTGCAGAGTCAGCTGCCGCCGGCGGGCAGCTCTTCGAGCAGGATGTTCGGATTCTCACGGGCAGCGTTATTGGCCCGCCACTTGTCGACGAAGAGCGCCAGATAGGTGCCGTCGGTGCGTTGCAGGACCTCGCAGCCGCGCATGCCCTTCAGCTGCTCGGAGCCGGCGGCGTCGGTCAGACGAGCCACTTGGTAGTCGAGACGCGTGAGCCTGATGGGAGAGGTGAACTCGTTGGTCATCCGCTCCTCGACCACCTCGAACTGCAGCGGACCGACGGCGGCGAGGACGGGGCTCTGGTCGCCGCGCAGGTCCGAACGGAGGACCTGGACGACGCCTTCCTGATCGAGCTGCTC